>NZ_BAAFGR010000039.1:0-51618 GCF_041154655.1 Nocardia sp. JMUB6875 | reverse complement strand
GCCGGGGGAGGAGGTTTCGCCGGTCGGGGTGATGACCTTGCGGCGGGTCAGGACTCGTTGCAGGTTGGTGGTGTCTACGTCGTAACCCAGGGCGGCGCAATAGATTTCGCGGAGGGTGGACATGGTGAAGGTGGCGGGGGCCAGGCCGAAGGCGATGTTGGTGTAGGAGAGCTTGGCGGCCAAGCGATTTCGAGCATGACGGACGACCGTGCCGTGGTCGAAGGACATGTCCGGCAGGTTCGACACCGGATGCCAGCGGGTGTCGTGGGGGAGGACCGGTTCGGCGGTCATGGGAACCAGGCCCAGATACGCCGAGGCGATGCGGCGGTCGCCCGGCACGCGGTCCGGATCGCTGAAGACCCACACCTGTTCGAGGTGGGTCAGCTCGCGCACATCGACCTTCTCGGCGAGCTGCCGCGCCGCCGACGTATCCAGGTCCTCGTCGTCTCGCAGGCGGCCGCCGGGAAGTGACCAGGTGCCCTTGGCGGGGTCGAGCGCGCGTTCCCACAACAACACCGCGAGTTCGGTGTGATGACCGGGCGGGCAGCGGTCCGAGAGCGCAATCCCACCCACGCTAGGGCTCTCACCTGCACGGACGGTGTCGGGGAAGCGACGAACCTGGAACACCGCGGTAAGCGTTTCGTGGATGGTGCTACGATGGGCCACGTTTTCGATTCTAAGTCGAAAACCTGTTGGATGCGAATCGGCGAAGTTGCCGGCCGCATGAGAGAAGGAGCCATGCCATGGCTGCAGCAGTGGGCGCGACGATGACGCTGACCGAGCGCATCGTGGACGGGCCGTCGGGATTCAGCGGTGTCGAGGCCACCCCCGAGTGGGCCGCGGAGATCAAGCGACTGGCGCGCGAGCGCAATGCCACCATCCTGGCGCACAACTACCAGCTCCCGGAGATCCAGGACATCGCCGACCACGTGGGCGACTCCCTGGCGCTGTCCCGCATCGCCGCGGAGGCCCCCGAGGACACCATCGTGTTCTGCGGCGTGCACTTCATGGCCGAGACGGCCAAGATCCTGAGCCCGGAGAAGACCGTGCTCATCCCCGACCAGCGCGCGGGCTGCTCGCTGGCCGACTCCATCACCGCCGACGAACTGCGCGCCTGGAAGGCGGAGTACCCGGACGCGCTGGTGGTCTCCTACGTGAATACCACCGCCGCGGTGAAGGCGCTGACCGACATCTGCTGCACGTCGTCCAACGCCGTCGACGTGGTCGCCTCCATCGACCCGGACCGCGAGGTGCTGTTCCTGCCGGACCAGTTCCTGGGCGCGCACGTCAAGCGCGTCACCGGCCGCGAGAACATGCACATCTGGATGGGCGAATGCCACGTGCACGCCGGCATCAACGGTGACGAGCTCAACGAGCAGGCGCGCACCCACCCCGACGCCGAACTGTTCGTGCACCCCGAATGCGGTTGCGCCACTTCGGCTCTCTACCTGGCGGGCGCGGGCGAGTTCCCGGCCGACCGGGTGCACATCCTGTCCACCGGCGGCATGATCGACGCCGCCAAGGCCGCGAAGAGCAACCAGGTCCTGGTCGCCACCGAGGTCGGCATGCTGCACCAGCTGCGAAAGGCCGCCCCCGGCATCGACTTCCAGCCGGTCAACGACCGCGCCTCCTGCCAGTACATGAAGATGATCACCCCCGCCGCCCTGCTCCGCTGCCTGGTGGAGAACCGCGACGAGGTCCACGTCGACCCCGAAACCGCTGCCCTGGCCCGCAATTCGGTGCAGCGCATGATCGAGATCGGCAATCCGGGCGGCGGCGAATAGCCACGCCCACCCCGTCAGGGGAGGGATGAGCACATGGTGAACACATCGATTTCCATCACCTGGGAAGCCGAGGCGGACCTAGTGGTCGTGGGCGGCGGCGTGGCCGGTCTGACCGCCGCCCGCACCGCCTCCCGGCAGGGCCTGCGGGTGCTGACACTCAGCAAGGGCGGACCGACCGACACCTCCACCCAGTACGCGCAGGGCGGCATCGCCGTCGTCGCGCCGCACGGGGATTCGGTGGAATCCCACGTCCACGACACCGTGGTCGCGGGAGCCGGACTCTGCGACGAGGATGCCGTGCGCTCCATCGTCGAGGGCGGCCGGCACGCGGTCGACGTCCTGACCGACCTCGGTGCGGTGTTCGACCTCGGCCGCGACGGCGAGGTCTCGCGCACCCGGGAGGGCGGCCACAGCACCCGCCGCATCATCCACGCGGGCGGCGACGCCACCGGGGCCGAGGTGCAGCGCGCGCTGAACGCCGCGGGTATGCCGGTCGTGTTCGGGGCCGCGGTGCTCGAGGTGGTGACCGGTCCGGAAGGCGTGCGCGGAGTGATCGCGGTGTCGGACAAGGGATTCGGCATCGTGCACGCCCCCGCGGTCCTGCTGGCCACCGGTGGCCTGGGCCAGCTGTACGCGTGCAGCACCAATCCGTCCGGTGCCACCGCCGACGGCATCGCGCTGGCGCTGCGGGCCGGTGCGCTGGTCTCCGATCTCGAATTCCTGCAGTTCCATCCCACGGTGCTGTTCACGCCGGGTGGCCTCGGCCGTCGCCCGCTCATCAGCGAGGCGGTCCGCGGTGAGGGCGCGATTCTCGTTGACTCCGAAGGCAATTCGGTGACGGCCGGGGTGCACTCACGCGGGGATCTCGCTCCGCGCGACGTCGTCTCACGCGCTATCGCGGCCCGCATGCAGGAGCTGGGCACCGACCACGTCTACCTCGACGCCCGCTCGATCGAGGGCTTCCCCCAACGCTTCCCGACCATCACCGCCTCCTGCCTGGCCGCGGGCATCGACCCCACCGTCGACCTGATCCCGGTCGCCCCCGCGGCCCACTACCAGTGCGGCGGCATCCGCACCGACACCCACGGCCGTACCAACGTGCCGGGCCTGTACGCCGCCGGTGAGGTGGCTCGCACCGGCCTGCACGGTGCGAACCGGCTCGCCTCCAACAGCCTGCTCGAGGGTTTGGTGGTGGGCGAGCGCGTCGGCGTGGCCGCCGCCGAACGCCGCGGCATGTCCGCGCCGATCACCGAGGTCGGCCCGCTGCGCTTCCCGCGCGCGGATCGGAAACTGCTGCAGGAGCTGATGACCGAACACGCCGGAGTCGTCCGCGACGGCGACGGCCTCCGCGCCGCCGTCCTTCGCATGGTCGGCCTGATCTCCGACAACGCCGCCCCGGACATCACCGTCGAGCGGGCATCGGGTTCCACCAGCGACGATCCGGTGGCCGGATCGGCGGCGATCATTCGAGAGTTGGAGGATTCCGCGCTCACCCTGACCGCGCGGGCGCTGCTGGTCGCGGCGGCGGCGCGGACCGAGAGCCGCGGCTGCCACACCCGGTCGGATTATCCGGAGCCGCAGGAGGAGTCGCGGCGCAGCACCGCGATTCGCCTGGGCTCCGATGGCCGCCCGAAATTGGTCACCGACGGAATCTTGCCGCCGTCCTGGGGGCGTGCCGTGATCTCCGCCGCGTCATGAGCGAATTCGCCACTGACACGGCAATAGTCATCGAAGAAGGAGTGTAGTCATGACTCTCGACGCTGGGCTGGATCGCGACGCGGTGGTCGCGCTCATCCGTACGGCCCTCGAGGAGGATCTGCGGTACGGGCCGGACATCACCACGATGGCCACGGTGCCCGAGGACGCGGTGGCCAAGGCGGACATGGCTTCTCGGCAGCCGGGGACCGTCGCGGGGCTGGATGTCGGGTTGCTGGTGCTCGACGAGGTGCTGGGTGCGGGCAACTATGAAGTTACCGCTCGCGTCGCCGACGGCACCCGCGTGCAGCCGGGGGACAAGGTGTTGAGTCTGGTCGCGCCGACACGCGGGCTGCTCACCGCCGAGCGGACCATGTTGAATCTGGTGTGCCACCTGTCCGGAATCGCGACCGCCACCGCGCAGTGGGCGGACGCGGTCGCCGGTACCGAATGCCGGATCCGGGACAGCCGCAAGACGCTGCCCGGGCTGCGGGCGCTGCAGAAGTACGCGGTGCGGGTCGGGGGCGGCGTGAATCACCGGATGGGGCTGGGGGATGCGGCGCTCATCAAGGACAACCATGTGGTGGCCGCGGGCTCGGTGGTTGCCGCGCTGCGTGCTGTGCGGGAACTGAATCCGGACATCGAGTGCGAGGTCGAGGTGGACAGCCTCGAGCAGCTCGACGCGGTGCTCGCCGAGGACGTGGAATTGGTACTGCTGGACAACTTCCCGCTGTGGGCCACGCAGGCGGCGGTGCAGCGCCGCAATACTCGGTCGCCGCGCACCAAACTCGAGTCCTCGGGCGGACTTTCGCTCGATATGGCGGCCGATTACGCGGGCACCGGCGTCGACTATCTGTCGGTGGGCGCGCTCACGCATTCGGTCCGAGTGCTTGATCTCGGACTGGATATGTAGCTCGTCCGACTCGTCCCCGGCGTGCCACTCGGCCGGGGACGAACGCCCTGCTCAGCGCTGAAAATCGCGCAGCTCAGCGCCGATAGACCGGCGGATCGACCACCCAGCCGATGCCGCCGCAGCCCGTGCAGAGAATGACGGACCCGTTCGCGGAATAGCCTGCGGCCCCGGAGCCATCGCACCAGGCGCAGTAACGCCACCCCCGATTCGGGTGGACGGTGTCGAGCAGAATATTGAGGAACCCTTGAATCGCCATGCAGAGTGAATCCCCTCGCTAGGCATTAAACGCTCCAAGCATGCGGGCCGCCGCCGGTCACTGTCCAGCAAAAGCCAGAGGGGTTTACACACCGAATTCGTGCGGGTCCAAGCGCAATACCTGACAAGCCTCGCGAATCACCGTGAGCGCGTGTGCGTCGAGTTCGCCGTCGATTCGCCCGACGATCAAGCCGATCCGCACCACCGCCCGCGCCTGCTCGGGCTGCTCGGTGGATTTGGCGATCTGCGCCATCACATAGGCGTGCCCGAACGCCGGATCCATGATGAGCCGGGCGCAGTTGTCCTCGAACAGGTTTCGCAGGTCGTCGGTGGATTGGCGGCCCAGCACCTCGTGCGCGCCGACCATCTGCGCGATCCGCATGCGCGCCGCGGGATCGATGCGCCCGTCGATGGCCGCCAGCACCGCGCACATGCCCAGCGCCGAATCTCGGAAAGCCTCGCCCCACAGCTCGTTTCGCGGCGCGGGCGCCGCTGCCGCCGGATCGGTGCGTGGGGAGGTCGGGGAAACGAGCCGATTCGAGAAAGCCATGACACACTCCGAGAGAACCACCGGACCCATGGACTCCCCGTGTCCGAGCCCGGACTGTGCAAAAAACCAACACCGTGCAAAACGTACTGTTCCGACAGTAACAGTCGGCCAACCGGTAGGCCCGCAGAAATTTCCTGACACTCAGCCGGGAAGCGGGTTCGGCGTGCCGATCACGGATCGATCAGGCGGTGAGCTCACGCTCCAGCGGCGTGCGGAAACGCGGGATCGGGCGCACGTCGCCGTACCACGCCCGCAGGCGTTCTGCCTCGGCCGATATGGCCTTCTCAGCGTCCGAACCGACGTCTTCGAGCAGCCGCCAGACGATTTCGCCGTCCGACCGCTGCGCCCACCCGCCG
The DNA here is from genome assembly GCF_041154655.1 of Nocardia sp. JMUB6875. Classification (NCBI taxonomy): domain Bacteria; kingdom Bacillati; phylum Actinomycetota; class Actinomycetes; order Mycobacteriales; family Nocardiaceae; genus Nocardia; species Nocardia sp. JMUB6875. Next base: position 46,065 of record NZ_BAAFGR010000039.1, on the reverse strand, counting down.
ACAATGCGGCCCTCCCACCAAATGGTCGGCCCGACATTCCCGTTCCGGTCGAACAGCGCGGGCTGATGCGGACCCAGATACCAGTCGCGCGACTGCCAGCCCATCGGCGTGGGATCGAGCGCGGGCAGCAGCGCGGCCCACGGTTCCGGCGTCGGCGTCGGTTCGAGATCGTCCGCGAGCACCAGCCCGGTCTCACCGCCGAGATCCACCTCGGCGGTGTCCACCAGCGCCAGCGCCTTGCGCACCTCCCCGAGCGTCCACCCGGTCCACCACTTGATATCGCTCACCGGCGCGGGCCCGAAGGCGCGCAACCACTTCCGCACCAGCTCCGCGCGCGCCTCCTCCGCGGGCATGGCCGGAATCCCTTCCGGCAGCCAGGATTCGATCGGAGCCCAGGTGTATTGGCTACTGCCCCAGCTGCCATTGGGCCGCCCGCGCACGATCCGCCCCTCGCAGCCGAGCGTCACCAGCACCCAGGTGGTGATATTGGTCGGCTTCGAATACGGCTTGCCCGGCGCGGTATCCACCTGCGTCCGCAGCCGCGGCACATCCTTGCTCAGCTGCGCGCCGGTCGCGCTGCCGCGGGCCAGCAGCGCCGCGTGCGTCTCGGCCTCCACCTCGTTCCACCACGTCAACAGGTTCCCGGATACCACCCCGGCCTGTTCGAGGTACCGCCCGTAGGTCTTGCGCTGCTTGTGCGCCAACGCATCCGCGGTCGAGGCCTGCAGCACCGGCACCAGGTCGACGGGCGCGACGAACATGGTGCGCCGCATGGCCAGCATGCGCAGCAGCGTCCGATCGTCGTAGAGCGCTTTCTCCACATGCCCGGGCTCGCTCGCGATCCCGCGCGCCGCCACCGACAGGTACACCGTCGCCGGATCGGTGGCGTGCAGCACCACCATCGACCGCACCACCTCGTCGACATCGTCGGTGCGCGTGCCCGCGGCCAGCCGGTGCCGTACCCCGAGTCGTGCCCGCCGCTCCGCGACGTCGATCGAACGCATGGGCGAATCCTAGCCGACGCCAAGCGAATCCTCGGGGGTAACGCGACCACCCGCGCCGCGTCACCCGGGAACCTCGCTACTTGGGTTCGTTGGCGCGACTGACCTCGTAGCCGAGCAGCCGTTCGGCCTCCTCGATGCCGCCCTGGAGATCGCCGACCGCGTTCATCTTCGACAGATCCAGGCCGATGGTGACCAGGGTCAGGGCGATCTCGGAGGACAGCCCGGTAATGATGACGCTGGCGCCCATCAGGCCCGAGGCGTCGACGGTCTTGACCAGGTGGTTGGCCACCACGGCGTCGATGGTGGGCACACCGGTGATGTCGATGACCACCACCTTGGCGCGATTGTCGCGAATCGCGCGCAGCAATTGCTCGGTCAGCTGACTGGCCCGCTGCCCGTCCAGCACGCCGATGATCGGCAGGATCAGCAACTGCTCGCGCACCTGCAGCACCGGCGTGGACAGCTCGCGAATCGCCTCCTGCTGCTGGCGGATGATCCGCTCGCGCTCCTCGACGAAGCTGACGCCCACGGTATTGGCGATCCGATTCGCCGCGGGCTCGTAGGCGTCCAGAATCCGATTGAGCAGATCGAAATCGGACTGGTATTTCTCGAACAGGCTGCGGGCCAGCACGTCTCGCAGCAGCAATACGATGCCGAGCACCTCGTCGGTTTCCACCCCGCGGGGAATGATGCGCTCGGACAGGTTGCGCGCGTAATTCTGCAGCGCCTCGACGCTACCGGTCTCCAGCACCTCGACGTAGTTCTCGTACACCGAGGTCGCCTCGGAGAAGATCTCGTCGGAGGTCATGGCGGTCAGCAGTTTCGCCGCGGTGATGCGCTGGGCCCAGCGCTCGCGCAGCACCGTGCGATTCTTCCGTAGGTGCGCGACCAGTTCCGATAGCAGGCCCGCTCCGGGGCGTGCGGACGAACCATTCAATTCATCGATCAATTCGGCAGTGGATATGACGGGGACGTCAACCATGAATCAACTCGCCTCCTCGGGCGCGCGCGTGTCATCGACGGACATGGAGTGCCTGCGGATTCGACGGCGGCCGGTGGATATCTGGGGTTACTGCGAATTTGGAGGCCCGCAAACTCTACTGCGGATTCAGCAACCAGGTGGGGTTTGCCGGGGATCCGGTCGGCGCGGCGCGCACGGCGTGAATGCGCCATGGGAGGCCGCACACGTGCGAGGATGCCGAAGGTGGGTGCTCGGTGGCGAAGTTTGCGGGCGACCAGTCTGGTCGTCGGATTGGTCGCGGCGACAATGGCCGCGGCGCCGGCGGCGTGGAGCACTCCCGACGACGGCGTGTCGATGCGACCGGTGAGTCTGACCGTCGACGGGGAGACCGCCACCGGGCGGGTCTACGAACCCGGCGGCGCGCCACGGGGATTGATCGTGGCCGTGCACGGCCACGACGGCAGCGCGAGCGACTTCCCCGAGTACATGAGCTCGATCGTCAAGAACACCGGCGCGGCCCTGGTGACCATGGACCAGCGCTCCGACACGAGCGTGTGGCGGCCGGGGGAGTGGAACGTCTGGGCCGGATGGCGCGACACCCTCGCCGCCACCCAGTGGTACCGCGGCGAGCATCCCGGCATCGGTCCGACCGTGCTGTGGGGCTGGAGTCAGGGCGGCGTGACCAGCGGCCTGGCCGCCGCCTACGCCCCGCCGGGCACCTACGACTACTGGGTCGACACCTTCGGGCATGCCGGTGATGTCACGGCCTGGATCGAAGCCGGTCTGGCCGGAAAGTCCCTGCGGCCCGAGATCGAGCGCGATGCGGGCGGCTGCACGCCGATCACCTGCCTGCAGGCCTTTATCGACCGCTCCCCGGTGCTCATGGCCAACCGCATCGGTGTGCAGCGCGCGATTCTGGTGCACGGGACCGCGGATGCGGTGGTGCCGTACACCAGTTCGCTCGAGATGCGGGCCGCGCTGCAGTTCGCGCGCAAACCCGTGTCCATGTACACGGTGGTGAGCGGCCGCGATCTGGACGGCCGGATCGTCCCGGGCGAGCACGGGATCAATCCGGTGTTCTTCGAATCCGGTTGCGTGGTGCAGCGATTGCTGCTCGGGACCGAACCGCTGGGCGGCGATCCCGACTACGTGATCGATGTCGGGGCGGGCATCAACACTGCTCCACCCGCCCCGCCGAACAGCAAGTGCGCGGCCTGATTTCGCCTCAGGCGAGGGATTCCGCGACGGCCTTGACGATCTGTTCGGGGCCGGGAAAGCCCTGCCGCGATTTGGCGGCGACCACGGTGCCGTCGACCGCGACCCGGAACACTCCGCCCTTGCCGGGCACCAGTTCCGGCGTGACGCCGAGCTCGGTGCCGAGCGCCTCCGCGGCGGCCCGGGCGTGCTTGAGGTATCCGCACGGCTTGCAGTAGGTGATGACGACGTCGGACATGACAATCTCCTTGATTTCAGTTTGTGCTGGCGGACTTACGAATTCGCGTCGCCGGACAGCGTCCACGGGCGCACCGTGGCCCCGATCCGCGTCCAGGTGTTGATGATGGCGATGTCCCACACCAGATCCGCGAGCTCCTTCTCGTCGAACCGGGCGGCGGCCTCGTCCCAGATGTCCTGGCCCACTTCGCCGTCGGCGATCCGGGTCATGGCCTCGGCCAGGGCGAACGCGGCGCGCTCGCGCGGGGTGAAGAAGGGCGCCTCACGCCAGGCCGAGACCAGGCTGATCCGGCGCCAGGCCTCGCCGCCCGCGACCGCGTCGCGGGAGTGCATGTCGATGCAGTAGACGCAGCCGTTGATCTGGGCGACGCGCAGCTTCACCAGTTCGCGCAGCGGCTTCTCGATGGTGGAATCCTGCCCGGCGCGCTCGAGGCCGTTCATGGCCTTGGCGACCTTGGGGGCGAGATCGTCGATGGCGAGGCGGGTCTGGGGGAGAACGTAATTCGTGGTGTTCGTTGTCATGGAACAACCGTATCGACATAATGGACCTATGTCGGGAGCCAATTCGATGGCCGATTATTGGTCCACTTTGGACGTCGATCTGCATCTGACCGTGGATTCCGGCGCGGGTCGCCGCGACGGTCTGGAGCGTGCGCTGCGCGAGGCGATCCGGGACGGGCGGTTGGCCGCCGGGACGCGGCTGCCGTCGACCCGGACGCTGGCCGCCGAGCTCGGCGTCTCGCGCGGCACCGTCAGCGCCGCGTTCGACCAGTTGATCGCCGAGGGGCACCTGGTGGCCCGGCAGGGATCCGGGACCCGGGTGGCGCGCACCGCGGGTGCGGTCGCCGCGTCGCACAGCACGAATCACCGTCGGGCCGAACCGGTTTCGATACGTCACGATCTACGTTCGGGCAGTCCGGACTTGAGCCGCTTCCCGACGACCGCCTGGCTGCGGGCCGCGCGGTCGGCACTGGATCGCGCACCGCGGGACGCGTTCGGATACGGCGACCCGCGCGGCCGGATCGAATTGCGCACGGCGCTGGCCGAATACCTGGGGCGCACCCGCGGAGTGCTGGCGACCCCGGACCAGATCGTCATCACCACCGGCGTGCAGCAGGCGCTGCGCCTGATGGGCCGGGTGCTCGCGGCCTCGGGCAACCCGGTGATGGCGATGGAGGACCCCTACATCACGCAATTCCACGCCGCCGTGCGCGGCTCCGGGCCGACCGTCGTGCCGCTGCCGGTCGATGAGGATGGCGCGCAAGTGGATCGGCTGAATACCGCCGAATTCGACGGCGTACACGCCGCGGTCGTGACCCCGAGCCACCAATTCCCGATCGGCTCCACGCTGAGCCCCGCGCGACGGCAGGAGCTGGCGGCCTGGGCGCGGGCCGGGCACCTGGTCATCGAGGACGACTACGACGGCGAATTCCGCTACGACCGGCAACCCGTCGGCGCGATCCAGGGCATCGCGCCCGACGACGTCGTCTACCTCGGCAGCGCCTCCAAGACCCTCGGTCCCGGCCTGCGCCTGGGCTGGATGGTGCTGCCGCCGCGCTGGGTCGGACCGGTCACCGAGGCCAAGCTGCTCGCCGACCATCACTCGGAGACCCTCGGGCAGCTGACGCTCGCGGAGCTGATCACCTCGCACGGCTACGACCGGCACATCCGCTCCAGCCGCCTGCGCTACCGCAGACGGCGAGACCTGCTCGCGGACCGCCTCATATCCCGCGCCGGCCGCCCCCTCACCGGCTTCACCCTCAGCGGGATCGCCGCCGGGCTGCACGCGCTGGTCCGGCTCGAACCCGCGGGATTGAGTGAGGCCGAAGTACTCACCCGCGCAACCGAATACGGCCTGGCCATTCACGGCCTGTCCGATATGTGGTGGTCCCCGGCCGGAACCGAGCACCGCCCGCAGGCGATCGTCGTCGGTTACGGCTCACCGTCGGACGGTGCGTATCCGGCGGCTCTCGACGCGCTGGTGCGCACCCTGTCGTGGACGTGACCGCTAGTCGGCGCTGACCGCGTCCACGATATTGAGCCGGGCCGCGCGCAGGGCGGGCGGAATCGAGCCGAGCAGGCTCAAAGCCAGTGCGGCAGCGGTGAATACGGCCAGCAGCGGGCCGGGACGGCAGGTGACGTCGATGCCGAGCATGTCGGTGGCGAGCAGCGAATAGAAGTACTGATCCACCAGTCCGAACACCACGCCGAGCCCGGCCCCGACAACGCCGATGGCGGCCGCCTCGGCCAGCACCATGCGCAGCGCGAAGCGGCGGCTCGACCCCACGGCCCGCAGGATGCCCAGCTCCCGGCGTCGCTCCAGCAGCGCCAGGGTCAGGGTGTTGAGCAGCGCCATGGCCGCGATGAACGCCACGATCACCAGCATGATCCGCGACAGCACCAGGCCCTCCTGCATGGCCTCGCTGATGCCGTCCAGCGCGGCCGTGCCCGCGTACACGTGGACCTCCGGAGGCAGTGCCGCTCGGACAGCCGAGATCATTTGGTTCGCATCCACTCCGGGCGCGGCATCGACCTGCAAGGTGGTGGATCCGGGGCGGGCGAACCAGTCCCGCATGAGCACCAGGCTGATGGCGGCGGTACCGCCCGCGCCGGAGAAGTGCGAGATCGTCTCGAGCACTCGAACGCGCTTCTCACCGGTGGGCGTCTGCACGCCGAGCTCGTCGCCGGACGAAACCCCCAGGGTGCGAGCCAGATCCCGGGACAGCACGATGCCCTCGCCCGCCAGCAGACGGCGTTGGTGCTCGGCGTCCAGGGCATGGAACGTCGAGTCGTTGCTACCCGTATCCACCCCGTAGACAAGGGCTTTCGTACCCGCGAGCGTGGCGAAGGCCAGCTGCTCCTGCACCACGCGCCCGACACCGGGCACCGCCGACACCCGGTCGACGAAGTCGTCGGGCAGCAGCGTGGTGGGGATCATGTCCTCGGCGCTCATGCTCACCCACGCGTCAGTGTCGGCGAGCGAGGCGAAACTCTCACGCGCAGAACGGGTCGCGTCCGCGTTCGCGCCGGTAATGGTGATGGTCATGCCCACGGCGATGGTCACGGTCATGAGCGTCGCCCACACGCGGCGCGGCGCGCGATCGATGTTCACCCCCGCCAGCACACCCGCCGGGCCGAGTCGCCGGGCCAGAGCCGCGGCCGCCCCTACGATCGGTCCCGCGCAGGCGAAGGCCAGCACGATCTCCGCGCCGAACGCGAAACCCAGTGCGGCCGCGGCGAACAGGCCCAGGTGCGCACGCTGGATGATGAGCGCCGCGGCCACCAGCACGACCCCGAGCAGCGCCGCCGCCACCCGCAGCCGCGTCGAGACCACATCCGCCCGCGACGCCCCCACCGGGGCCAGCGCCTCCACCGGGGCGACCCGATACACCTGCCGGGCCGCCACCGCCGAGGCCGCCACATTGGTCAGCGTCGCCGCCAGCACGGCGACCGGAATCGCGTACCAGGGCAGCAGGTATTGCAGCCGCGCCTCCATCATCTGCGTGAACGCACCCGGCAGCAGACTGATCGCATACCGCCCGGCGAGGACGCCCAGCCCCGCCCCGAGCACGCCGCCGACCACGCCGAACACGATCGCCTCCGCGAGCACGTCCCGCACGATGGTCTGCCGCCGCGCCCCGATGGCCCGCAGCATGGAGATCACCGGCCGCCGCCCGGCCAGCGCCATGCTCATAGTGTTGTAGATCAGGAACGCCGACACCACGAAGGCCAGCCCCGCGCCCATGGAGGCGATGAACCGCACCATCACCACGGCATTACCGGTCTGCGCCGCACGGGCGCTCGGCGTGGAGACCAGCGCGCGACCGGCCACGGCGGTGGTGAGCGCGGAAGCCAGTTGCGCCGCATCGGTATTCGGCTGCGCGACGATCAGCACCGAGTCCAGTTGCCCGACCCGGTTGGTGATGCGCTGCGCCACCGGCAGCGGGGCGACCAGATAGTGCCCGCCATTGAGCTGGGATAGCTGCTTGCCCTCGAGCACCGCGGCGATGGTGATCCGCGCGGGCCCCAGCTGGACCTGCTGACCCTTGGTGAATCCCGTTCCCGGCCCGGCCAATACACCATTGGGCACGCTCAGCAGGCTCGCCAGCGCATCGCCCCGCACCGCGCCCTTCAAATCGCTGTCGAGCGCCGTGCTCGAGGAATCCACGCCCAGCACCAGCAGCCGATCGGAATCCGGTCCGGCACTGGCCCGCAACATGGGCACGGCCGCGGCGACACCGGGCACCCCCGCCACATCGGCCCGCACCTGCTGCGGGAATCCGGCATCGGTGACACCCGAGATCTCCAGTGCCGCATTGCCGGCCAGTCCGGCGGTCAATTTCTCGATCGATCCGGTGAGCGATCCCGAGATGCCGATGACGGCCACCAGGAACGCCGAGCACACGGTCAGTACGACGATCGACGCTACGGTCCGCCCCCAGTGCGTGGTGAACTCGCGAATGGTGAACAGCCGCAGCCGGTCCAGCAGCGCGATCATGAATTCACGCTATGGTCCGCGCCCCGTGGTGTCCACCCCCTGACGCATTCCGTCTGGGACATTAGGCTCGAAGGGTGTTCGGCGCGGTGAGACGAGGTGCTGTGTGAGACCAGGTGAAAAGCGATGAAGGTCGTGGTGGCCGGTGCGACAGGGGCGATCGGGCGGCCGTTGGTCCTCGCGCTACGGGCGTCCGGGCATCAGGTGTACGCGCTGACCAGGGGTGGACGCGGCGCGGAGATCGCGCGCTCGCTCGGGGCCACCCCGCTGGTCGCCAATGTGATGGACCGTTCGGAGCTGTTGCGCGCCACCGAGCGACTGACCGCCGACGCGGTGATCCACCAGCTCACCGCCTACCGGTATTCGCCGCCCACCCACTATCACGCGCCGGGGCTGTTGCGCACCAACGCCTTACGCGAGATCGGCAGCAAGCACCTGGTGGAACTGGCCGAAAGGACCGGGGCGCGCAGGTATCTCACCCAATCGCTGATCCTCGGCTACGGCCTGCGCGATCACGGACCCGAGCCGGTGACCGAACAGGAGCCGTTCGGCCGCATTCCCGGCGATGTCAACGACGCCATCATCGGCGCGCTGCACGAGGCCGAATCCGCCGCCTGGCGCGCGTCCGGCATCGACGGAATCGCCCTGCGCTACGGCCTGTTCTACGGCCCCGGCGCCTCCGACTCCTTCGTGCGCGCGCTGAAGCTGCGCATGTTCCCGCTGCCCAACACCGTCACCGCCCACACCAGTTTCGTCCACGTCCAGGACGCCGCCGCCGCGACCGTGGCCGCCCTCGAACACGGCACCCCCGGCAGCGCCTACAACATCGTCGACGACGAACCGATCACCTGGGGAACCATGTTCGACGCCATGGCCGAGACCATCGGTGCGCGCCCGCCCCGCCGGCTCCCGGCCCGGGTGCTGCGGCTGGCCTCGCCCCTGGCCGCCACCCAGATGCTGGACTTCTCGATTCGCGTCTCGAATGCCAAGGCGCGGGCCGAACTGGGCTGGAAGCCCGGCTATCCCACCTACCGCGAGGGTCTGCCGACCCTGGTGAACGCCGTCAGCTAGGGCTCGGAACAGATTCACGCCGACCCCGGTTGATGGACTCGAACGGCCTGGACGTTTGATCGAACAAGATCGGACGTTCGATCGACGATGACGGGAAGGCAGCGATGACGACACCGGTGGATCCCACCTACACCTGGGCGGGCGAGGAACTCGACCTCGACGCCTACCTGGCCCGGATCGGCTTCACCGGTGCGCGCACGCCGACCCTGGCCACGCTGCGCGAACTGGTGCGCGCCCACACCACCAGCTTCCCGTTCGAGAATCTCGAGATCATGCTCGGCCGCGGCGTGCCCCTGGACCTGGAAACCCTGCAGGACAAGATGATCCGCCGGCGACGCGGCGGCTACTGCTACGAGAACGTCGGCCTGTTCGCGGCCGCGCTGGAGCGGATCGGCTTCGAGTTCACCGCCATGTCCGGACGGGTCACGCTCGGCGCCACCAATCTGCGCCCGGCCACCCACGCCCTGCTGCGGGTGAAGGCCGGCGACGACGACCGGTTCTGGCTCTGCGACGTCGGATTCGGCCGGGGCCCGCTGGAACCGATCGAACTCACCCCCGGCCGCGGTGAATTCAGCGCGGGCGCATGGCGTTTCCGGCTGGAGCTGGAGACCGACGCGGTCGGCGGCGAGCTGTGGACGCTGTACCAGCTCGGCAAGGACGGGTTCGTGGACCGGTACACCTTCGCCACCACCCCGCAGTACCGCATCGATTTCGCGGTCGGCAACCACTACGTGTCGACCTCGCCGCGCTCGCCGTTCACCATGCGGCCGTTCGTGCAGCGCTTCCTGCCGGAGGTGCACCAGACCCTGGACGGCACGACCTGGATCACCGCCTATCCGGACGGAACGGAGGAAACACGCGAATTGGAGGTAGCTGAGCTACCGAAGGTGCTCGCGGAGGTCTTCGATATCGAGCTCGACGCCGCCGATGCGGCGCGACTCGTGCGCGCGGAGTGGCTCGCGGAGAAGGAGTGAGGGTCAGCGGCGGTGAAAAGTTGCTGAAGCCCTCGGGTGTGCGGGAGCGAACACACACCAAACCGTTTGGTCTATGCCTCGTCATAGACGCACTCCGACCAGGGATTTCCGCTATCGGGTCACGTAAACATCACCCGGATGCGGCATAGATCTCACCGAGATCTCGCTCATATCTCACGCTGACGTCGGCGATCCGCGCGTTGCCCGCTACACTCGTGCGGGGAAACGCGCGGGCAACCGCACTGTCACAGTCGTCTCGGAGAACTTCGGAGTAGTGCCATCGAAACCGGCCAAGTGATCGCAGGGCACTACCGCCTGGTCGAACGGATTGGTAGCGGCGGCACGGGTGTCGTCTGGCGAGCCGTGGATCAGCGGCTCGAACGATCCGTCGCGGTCAAGCAGATCATCACCCAGCCGAGCCTGTCGGATGCGGACAAGGACATCGTCCGGCAGCGCGCGGCCCGCGAGGCCCGCAACGCGGCCCGGTTCCAGCATCCCAATGCCATCGTCGTGTTCGACATCACCGAGCACGAGGGCGACCCGTGCCTGGTCATGGAGTATCTGCCGTCGCAGAGCCTGGCCGTGGTGCTGTCCGCGCAGGGCACGCTGCCGCTGCCGCAGGTCGCCCGGATCGGCGAACAGGTGGCAAGCGCGCTCATCGCCGCCCATCGCGCCGGCATCGTGCACCGCGACGTCAAGCCGGGCAACATCCTGCTCGGCGACAACGGGGCGGTGAAGATCACCGACTTCGGCATCGCCAAGTCCAAGGGCGACGTCACGCTCACGGCCACCGGGCTGATCTCCGGCACCGCCGCCTACCTCGCCCCCGAGGTCGCGCGCGGCGCGGAACCGACCCCGGCCGCCGACGTCTTCGCCCTGGGCGCCACGCTCTTCCACGCGCTGGAGGGCGAACCGCCCTACGGCACCAACCCGAATCCGCTCGCGCTGCTGTACGCGGCCGCCAACGGTCAGATCAGCGAGCCGCGCAATGCCGGACCGCTGTCGGATCTGCTGCTGTCGCTGCTCAGCTTCGAGCCGGAGGACCGGCCGAGCATGACCGATGTCCGCGACATTATGGCTGAGTTCGCCGAGATCGGCCCGGATGCCGAGGCCACCCGCGTGCTGGCCGCGCGCCGCTCGGGCCCGGCCACCCCGCCGCCCGGCGCGGCCCAGCGCAACGCACGTCCCAACACCCGGCAGATGGAGCGGCGGCCCGCGGCCAATGCCGACATTCCGACCGGTGCGCTGAGCCAGGCGCAGTTGCTGGAGACCCCGCCGCCCCGCCCGCCCATGCACGCCGGGCCGCCGACGCGCAATCACTATGCGCCGGAACCGGAATCGGAGCCGGGCTCGCGCAAGAAGCTGATCTGGATCGCGCTGGTCGCGGTCGTCGTGGTCGCCGGCGGCATCGCGTTCGGTTTGCTGAGCAACTCCGGTTCCAGCAACACCTCCGGCGGCGGTAGCGGCAGCACCACCAAGGCGTCGGTCTCGGCCAGCGCGGCCAAGGGCACGCCGCCGGGTCTGGGCCAGACCAAGAGCGCGGCCACCGTCAGCGTCGGCAATGGCGCGGACGCGGTGGACAAGTTCTACGACGCCCTGACCTCGCAGCGCTACCAGGAGGCGTGGAACAAGCTCACGCCCGCCGCGCAGCAGGTGTACGGCAGTCTGTCCGCGTTCCAGAGCTATTGGACCGCCAACCCGATCCAGCGCTACTCCACCATCGAGGGCGCGCGCGGCAACGACAGCAACAATGCCGACGGCTCGGTGGACATCTCGCTGGCGAGCCTGACCACCAAGGGCGGCGCCAACAAGTCGGTGACGCTGCGGGTGATCGATCCGGGCAACGGCAACCTGCAGATCGACAGCGACACCAAGTAGGGTCGAAGACCGAAGAGCGCCGCACCGGAATCCGGTGCGGCGCTTTGCGTTACACGCCTGGCGTGGTCAGCGGTGGTCGGCGGGCTCCGCGGACAGCGACGCCAGCATGCGCAGGGCGTCGGCGCTGGGGGAGCCGGGCTCGACGTGGTGGGCGACCAGCGCCTGATCGGGATCGTCCGGGAGACGCAGGGTTTCGTAGCCCAGGTCCAGGCGGCCCACGACGGGGTGGCGGTAGATGTGGCGGCCGTGGGTCTTGTCCTTGAGCTCGTGGCGCTCCCACAGTTCCGCGAATTCCGGGCTCTTGGCGTTCATTTCGTCGATGAGCGCGGTGATGCGCGGGTCGCCGGGATTGCGGGCGGCGTCCACGCGCAGATAGGCGACGGTGTCGGCGGCCTTGTCGTCCCAGTCCTCGTAGAGGTCCTTGGCGCCCTCGTCGAGGAAGACCAGGTGCAGGAAGTCGCGCTGCTCGGGGGCGAGCGCGCCGAAATCGGTGATCAGGGCCGCCGCCAGGCGATTCCAGGCCAGCACGCTGACCCCGCGGCCGACGATATAGGCGGGCACATCGTGGGCGGCGTCGAGCAGGCGGCGCAGACCGGGCCGCACCTCCTGCGCGGCGGGCGGCTCCTCGCCCGACCACGGGCGGGCCAGCAGGTAAAGATGGTCGCGCTCAACCTGATTCAGCCGCAGCGCCCGCGCCACCGCGTCCAGCACCGACTCCGAGAACTGCAGGCTGCGGCCCTGCTCCAGGCGCACATAGTGATCCACGCTGACACCGGCCAGCAGGGCCAGCTCCTCGCGGCGCAGGCCCGGAACCCGGCGGCGAGCGCCGTGATCGACCAGGCCCACCTCCTCGGGGCTGAGCCGGGCGCGGCGGGAGCGCAGGAATTCACCGAGTTCGGCGCGGCGGTCCAAGGTCATGACTCCAGTTAACCAAGAACCGGGTGCGGATCATCCTGGTCATGCGGTGCCCAGGCAAGCGCCGCACTGTTTACCCCGCCGCCACCGGACGAAAGTAGTGCTCAGCGCCGCGACAGACGGCGAAAGATATATGAGGAGCACACGATGACCTCCCTGCCCACAGCAAAGACCACCCTGCCCACGGCACAGCTCGGCACCACCGATATGCACATCAGCCGGATCGGATTCGGCGCGTGGGCGATCGGCGGTTCGGGCTGGCGCTACACCTGGGGCGCCCAGGACGACGCCGATTCCATCGCCACCATCCGCCGCGCCGTCGAGTCGGGTGTGAACTGGATCGACACCGCCGCGGTCTACGGGCTCGGGCACTCCGAGGAAGTGGTCGGCAAGGCGATCGCCGGACTGTCCGAGGCCGACCGGCCCTACGTCTTCACCAAGGCCGGCTTGGTCTGGGACGAGAACGACCGCGCCGCCGCGCCCAAGCGCATCATGGCCGCCGACAGCGTGCGCCGCGAGGTCGAGGATTCGCTGCGGCGGCTCGACGTCGAGCGCATCGACCTGTACCAGGTGCATTGGCCCGATACCGGTGCCTCGCTGGACTTCTCGGATCCCGACGGGGTGGCCGACGCACAGCGGACGCCGCTCGAGGAATACTGGCAGACCATGGCCGACCTGGTGAAGGAGGGCAAGGTGCGGGCCATCGGGCTGTCCAATCACGATGTGCCGCAACTGGAGATCGCCGAGTCCATCGCCCACGTCGACGCCATTCAGCCGCAGTTCTCGCTGATCAAGCGACAGGCGGCGGACGAATTGGCCTGGGCGGCAGCCCATCACACCGGTGGCATCATCTACCAGCCGCAGCACTCCGGCCTGCTGACCGGCGCGTTCTCCGCCGAACGCGTCGCCAATCTGCCGGATGACGACTGGCGCAAGGGATTCCCGGAGTTCACCACCGAACTCGCCGCCAACCTCGCGCTGGTGGAGGCGCTGCGGCCGATCGCCGCGGCACACCACACCACGGTCTCCGCGGTCGCCATCGCCTGGACCCTGACCTGGCCCGGCGTCACCGGCGCCATTGTCGGCGCCCGCAACCCCGAGCAGGTCGACGGCTGGATCGACGGTGCCACACTGCAATTGACTCCCGCCGACCTCGACGCCATCGCCGCGGCGCTGCGCGCCACCGGTGCGGGCGAGGGCCCGATCGGCCGCTGACCTACCCACCATCCAAATAGCAACACCCATCCGACAATTCGAGGAGAGAACACCATGACCCTGCACGTCGTCGCCGAACTGCGCGCCGCCACCGGCCACGAGGACCGCCTGCGCACCGCCCTGGAAGCCATGATCGAGCCGTCCCTGGCCGAACCCGGCTGCATCACCTACCAGCCCTTCACCAACCCGAACGACCCCACCCACATGGTCGTCGTGGAGGAATGGGTGGACGCCGACGCCCTCGAGAAGCACTTCGCCACCGAGCACTTCCAGCACGTGGCCAGCGTCCTGGAGGGCATCGTCGCGGAGCCCATGATCATCAAGCGCCTCGTCGCCGAGTAGCAGTGCGCGACGCTCGTGCCCCGCGGTCTCGCCGCGGGGCACGAGCGTGTCCGCGACAACGGTGTCATGAGGCACACGCTGTGCCCGGATATCAGATCTTGGGTACTGTCGGACGCATGGTTACGCGGATTCGATCGACGGCGCTGCTGGTGTGCGCGCTCGTCGTGTCCGCGTTCGCCGTGGTCTTCCTGGCCGCGGCGACACCTGATTCGCTGATCGTCCTGGGTGCGGCCGCGGTGGTCGCGGTCACCGCGGCGGTGCTGTCGGCGCGCGGGCCGCTGCTGGTTGCGGCCGCATCCGCCGGTCCGGCCGAATCGGCCGGGAAGCGCCGCCGGGGCACCTTCCTGCGGCAGAGCAATCCCGACGCGGCGGGCCGTCCCCGCCCGCGGGCACCCGGAGTCCTCGCGGCCTGACCGCGCCGCACCGGTTCTCGTGACCGGAGCGCACGGTCGGGTTCTTCGCTATCCCCAATTCCCTTCGCCCGCACCCGGTGTGCGGGTGCTGCGCAGCGAGGTACTCCGTGCTCGATTTCATCTACTATCCCGTGTCCGCCGTCCTGTGGTTGTGGCACACCGCCTTCGCGTCGATCCTCGGCGCGACCAGTGGCCTGGCCTGGGTGCTGGCCATCGTCTTCCTGGTCCTGACCCTGCGGGCGCTGCTGATCCGCCCGTTCATGGCCCAGTTGAAGTTCTCCCGCGCGCTGGCCGAGATGCAGCCGCAGATCCAGGAGATCAAACGCAAACACGCCGGCGACACCGAGAAGCAGGCGCTGGCGATGCAGGAACTCCAGAAGGAGAACGGCGTCAATGTGCTGACCGGATTCCTGCCGATCATCGGGCAGACGCTGGTCTTCATCGGCCTGTACCACGTGCTGCGGTCGTTCCAGCCCGGCCACACCGAGAACTACGTCTTCAACTCCACCCAGGTGCGGTCGTTCCTGGACGCCAAACTCTTCGGCGCACCGTTGGCCGGAACCCTGTCCGACGCCGGATCGGCGTTCGGAACCATTGCCGCCGTGGCTATTCCGCTCATGGTCATCGCCGCGGTGGCCACCCATTTCACCGCTCGCGCGGCCATCGCCCGCCAGACCCAGCCTGCCGAGGGTGCGGCGGCCTCCTCGGCGCGGATCATGAACTCGTTGTCCCAGTGGGTGTTTCCCGCCGGAGCCCTCCTGGTCGGCCCCTTCATGCCCATCGCCATCCTGCTCTACTTCGTCACCCAGAACGCGTGGACCTTCGTCCAGCAGCACCTGGTCGCCACCCGCTACGGACAGGACCGCACGAAAGGCACCGTCTGAAACATCTCCCGCCACAACGATTCCCCGATCCGCTCACCGGTGGCGGCGCACAGCCGCGCCGCCACCGTCTCCGGATCGGCGAACCACAGCGCGGAGTTCTGATCGCCCACCGCGAACACACGGCGTTGATCCCGGGGCAGGAGGAACACGAACCAGCTCCAGCCGACCGGCGCCGACAGCGGCGCGCCCGCCGCCGAAATGGCTTCCGGGTCGGAGACATCCCAGAGCCGGGCCGTGCGATCGTCGCCGCCGGAGACCAGGCGGCGCCCGTCCCGATCCAGATCCAGGGTGCGCACCGCGCCGACGTGCGCGCGGAGGGACTCGTGCGGGCGGGTCGGATCGGCGACCCGCCAGGACCGGATCATGCCCGCGTCATCGCCCGCCAGCAGGTGGGCGCCGTCCGGGGTGAAGCGCAGCACCTCGACATTCGCGCCTCCCGCGTCGACCGTGCGATGGGCCGGATGCGCGGGATCGGCCAAGTCCCACAGATGAATCCGGGCCAGGTCATCGGCGGCGGCGACCACGGTGCCCGACGGCGCGATCGCGGCGGTCCGCAGCTCCCGATCCGATCCCGACAGCGGGGCGCCCACCGGGCGTGGATTCGCCGGGTCGGCGACGTTCCACACCCGCAGCGTGCCCGTCGCACCACCGCCCACCAGGCGATCATCCGGGCCGAAAATCACGACGTCGCCGCGGCTTTCGGGCAGGATCGGCCCGAACGGCCGGGGATGCGCGCGGTCACGCACATCCCACAGCCGCACACCACCGGAGGCCGTCTGCTCGCCGCCCGAGGCCACCCCGCCGCTGTTCGCGAGCAGGACGAGTTCGCCGCCGGTGGCCAGCAGTTCACCGCCCGCATGGAGGGCGACCCGCACGCCCACGCGATCCTGCGGCCCGGTGCTCACCTCGCCCACCGGCCGCGCCCGCCGCGGATCACCCACCTCCCACAGTTGGACCCGGCCGTCGCGCAGCCCGGTTGCCAGCAGCCCGCCGTCGTGCGACAGCGCGGCATCGGTGAGCCCGTCGCCGAACAGCATCGGCACATGCACCAGCGGCGTGTGCCAGACCACGACGTGCCCGTCCGCACCCGCCGTCACCGAGCGCGTGTCGGAGAGCAGCGCGATCGGGCCCATCGATCCGGCGCTGCCCTGGATCACGAGCCCGGTCGGCACCACCCGCCCCCGTTCCCGGGTGTCCCACACTCGCAGCGCCCCATCGGATTCGGCCGCCACCAGTGCCTCACCGTCATGTGCGAGCGCCAGCCCGAGGATCGGCACCTGCCGGTCGGTCTCCCGGTCGATCGGCCGTGGCGCATCGGGCTCGTGAACGTCCCAGGTGAGCAGCGCCCCCTCCGCGGTCCCGGCCGCCAGCAGGCCGTTCCGCCCCAGCGCCAGCGCGCCGACCCGGCCCGGCACCGCCAATCCGGTTCCGATGGAGGTCATTTCGCCGCTCTCGCGCGCGGACCACAACCGCACGGTGGCGTCATCCCCGGCGGTGGCCACCAGCGCGGGTGCGGCGGGGCCGCCGTCCGATGGCGCGGGATCGGTTCCGGCGGAAGGATTTTCGATGCGCTGCGGCGTGGGCGAATCCGGATCCTCGATCACGTCGCCGCGGGGGACCGGGTCGGTGTCGAGTGCGAGCGCGTGGATCGGTCCGGTGTGCGCGGGGATGGTGGTGATTCGCCGAATCGACTGTGGCGCCGACACATCGAGGGTGGTGAGCGCTCCGGTGGTATCGGCGGCGAGGAGAACGCGCTCCCCGGGTAGATAGCGGACGGCGGTGGCGGGGCTGCCGAGGTCGAAGGTGCCGAGCGCTCGCGGCTCGCGGGGAGTGGCGATGTCCCACAGGCGAATGGTTCCATCCTCGCCCGCGCTGGCCAGGGTGTTCGCCGATCGGTCGAACGCGACCGCCGCCACCCGGTCCCGATGCCCGGTGAGTGGGCCGCCGAGGGCGGTGATCGCACGAGTGTCGGACAGGTCCCACAGCCGGATCGCGCCGTCGCCGCCACCGCTGGCCACCAGCCCCCGGGCGGGTGCGGCGGCCAGGCTGGCGACCCGTCCGGCATGCGCCTCGGTGGAGGCGAGATTCAGCGGAAGGCTCTGCGCCGCCAGCAATCTCGCCCGGGCGGCGGGATCGTCGCCGTTCATCCGATACCCCGCCAGCGCCAACTGCACCGACAGACCCGGGTCGATCTGCTCCAGGCGCTGGGACTCGCCGATGATCTCGCCCAGCCACGCACCTCGGCGTTCCTCGGCCACCGAGGCGCGGCCGACCAGCAGCGCGGCCGCGAGCACCACCGCCAGCAGGGTGAGCGCGGCGATGGCCACCTGGAGGGTGCGCACCCGGCGCACCCGGCGGCGATGGCGAACGGTGGCCTCGGACAAGAACTCCCGGGCCAGCCGGTTGGGGGTGCCGGTGCGCCGCAGCCAGGTGTTGGCGTCCTCCAGGCGGGTGCGCGAGTACAGGAGTTGGGCGGGGCGGTCCTGGCGCGCCCATTCGCGGGCGTCGGCCTCGATGTGCGGGCGCAGCGCCGCGAATTGCCGTTCCTCCGCGATCCATTCGCTCATTCGCGGCCACGCGGTGAGCAGCAGGTCGTGGACCAGTTCGATGCGGTCCTTGTTGCGGACCACCAGCTGGGCGCGGATCAGCCAGGCGATGACCGCGCGCGTGACGCCCGGGTCCTCGGCCTCCTCGATCAGGACGTCGGGGGAGAGGCGGTCGCGCTGGGTCGAGGTGGGACCGATGAAGGTCAGCGCCATCAGCACGTGGCGGACCGCGGCCTGATGCCGCTCGTCCAGACCCGCCCACAGGATCTCGCAGCCCTTGGCGAAAGCCGCGTGCACGCCACCGGTTTCGCGGTAGGCGTCGAGGGTCAGTGTGCGGCCGTGACGGTGCTCCCAGGTCTCGAGCAGGACATAGGAGAACATGGGCAGCAGCAGCGGACTGTGCGGGTCGAACGGCGAGAGCTCCTGCAGCACCACCTCGATCAGGCTGTCCTCGACCTTCAGGCCGGTGACGGCGGCGGGGCGCGTGATCGCCTCGCGCAGTTCGGCTTCCGTCATCGGCTCCAGCAACATCGACGGGTTGCTCAGGGCGGCCGCGGTGACCGGGTGATTGCGCAAGGCGGTGAGAACCCCGTTGTCACAAGCCAAGACGACCGTGGTGCGCGGGGTTTGCTCCGGCCCGGCCACCCGGGCGAGCTCGTTCAGGAATCGATCGGCGACCTCCGGCGTGCAGCGGGTGAACAGCCTGCGGCCCTTGTCCACCAGTAGCAGCCGCGGGCCGGGAGCCGCCTGCGCGAGGGCCGCCGCGATGTCCTCGCCCGGGGCCACCACCACCGGCACCCGCCCGCGCGGATCGGCCTGGACACCGGCGGCCAGCAGCGAGGACTTGCCGCTCCCGCGCCCGCCGAGCAACAGCACCAGCGCCGGGCCCGGACCCGCCTCGGCCGCTTCGATCAGATCCCACAACCGCTGCACCGCGGCGGCGCGCCCGAAGAACAGGTCGGCGTCCTCGGGGCGGTAGGGCGCGATCCCGCGATACGGCGGGCGGCCGGTGTCCGCCGTCTCCTTGGCCGACTTCGCCGCCTGCCAATCCGCCTGCCAGCGGCGGGGATCCAGCAGCGTCGGGTCGGTGTCGGGGTCCGGCGGCCGTTGCCGCGCGTCCCGGATCAGGACCTCCAGCACCGGCACGATCGCCTCGAAGGTGGCGGGGGTGCGATTGCCCAGCCGCCAATCGCTGATCCGTTGCGCCGTGATCGGCGTGCAGCCCGGGCGCAGCCGCGTATTGGCCGCGCGGATCACCTGTTTCACCGGCGGCAGGCCCGCCGCCGCGAACAGCGCGGTCAGGCGGGCGGCGAAGGCGGCGCGGGGATCACCGGCGGCGTGACTGTCGGGCGCGCTGCGGTCCTCGGGAGCGCGGCCGCCCGCCCCGCCGGAGTCGGAAGGGTTGGGCGGCTTGGCATCCCGCTCCGGCATCGGCCTCCTACCGGTGCGGTCCCGGACCGGCGACCGGTGCGAGGGTCGGCCCGGCCGCGGCCCGCTGGGCAGTTGGAACCCGTGGGGCGGCAGGGGCGCGCGGCCCGGCCGGGGCGGTCGGCGCGACCGTGGAATCGGCGAAAACCGTGGAACAGGACAACCGCATACCCTCCACCGATGTGTCGAGCGCGTGTAGTGAGCGTTGCACCGAGTCGACTGTCTGCTGCGGCGGACTCGCCCCGACCGCAGCTTGCGGCGAACCAGCCTCGACCGTCTGAGCGAGTTGCGTCAAAGCGTCGTGCAGTGCGGCTCCGGCATCGGCCACGGCCGTGAAGGCTCGCCGGGGCAGCGGCGAGGTCATCGTACCCGCCGCGCCGTCCAGATCGGTGTCGATGAGCGCCGCCAGGCGTGCCGCCTCCCGCACGTGCGCTCCGAGTTCGGCCAGGTCACCGCGCTCGGAGGCCGGGCCGATGCCGTTGAGTTCGGTCGAGAGCGCGGTGAAGGCGCCCTGCAGGCCGCCGATCACCCGGCCGCCGCCGGCGCAGTCCGCGGTATCCGGGTCGGCGGCGGGCGGGTCCGCGGGCGGCCGCGAACAGCCCGCCAGGGCGGCGACGGTCATCGCGCAACCGACGATGACCGTCGCCACCCGCCGGCCCGTGCTAAGCGACATGGGACAACCCCGTCAGCACGGCGTCCTGCACCGCGGGCAGGAGGGCCAGATTCGCGGCGAGCGCCAGGCCGACACCCAGCCGCGCGGTGCGATGGCGGTTCCACCAGCCGACCGGGCCACGCCGCGGGACGTGGCAGCGCTCACGGGTCTCGGCGTCGGAGGCGTTCTCCTCGTAGTAGCCGTAACCCACCGGCGCGGAACGGGTGTCGAGCAGGCCACCGAGCGGATCGGTGACACCGGCGGTGGCGAATCTCGTCTCGATCATGGCGTACTCCTCACTGCCGTCGAAGGGTTCAGGAGATGACCGCGGTCCACGGCTGCATCAGGGCGTCGTGGACCTCCTGGGTGTAGCGGCCGCGGCCGACCAGATCGCTCAGCACGGCGGCCGTCACGGCCTGGCTGACCACGGTCAGCGTGCCGATCGAACCCAGCGACTGCAGCAGCCCGGCGATATCGCCACCCGTCGACGGCGTCGCCGAAACCGCTTGCCCGGCAATCAAACCCGCCACCTGCACATTGCGGGAGCGGCCGAACTCCTTGGCGGTCTCGCTCGCGATCTGCAACGGCTGCGGATCCGCGGACTGCTGCTGGCCCAGGCCCGACAGCAGCCCGGCCAGCCCGCCCGCACCGCCGCCGGTGAGCGCGCTCATGCTGTCCTGCATGCGCTTACCGGCCTCTGCGTTCATCCGCTCCCGCTCCTCGGCGGTGAGCTGGGCGGCGCGCTCCACGATCCGCATGACGCTCGCCCACTGCGGGCCGTACAGGTACTCCAGGTGCAGCGCGGGATCGACGGTGGCGAACGGGATGGTGGGGTCATTGGCTTCGATACTCATGACGATCTCCTTCGATTGATGGGATTCCATTGGGGGAGTGAAGCTTCTGTGGATGGGTCAGACTCCGACAGAGACCAGCCGTCGAGAGTCGCTGTCCCGCAACCCGTCCGACGCCTCGGCCCCGACCAGCGGGATCTCGGCGTGCGCGACCGGTGCGGCAGCGGGCTGATTCGCCGGCGCGAGCAGCTTCATCAGCCCGGCGATGACCTGATCCAGGCTCGCCGTATCGGTGATGCTGTCGAGGAACTGCGTCCCGGTCGCGGCCGCACCGCCACCGGTGGCGCCCGGATCCATCGCGGCCCGGATCGCGGAGATGATGTACGACCGGAACGCCGGATCCAGCAGGAGCAGCAGCGGAATCAACACCAGCGCCGCCAGCGTCGCCAAGGCGAGCAGCGCCAGCACCGGCAGCGCGACGGCCAGGGCGGGTACGGCGATCGCGGTGAGCAACGCCAGGCCCGCTCCTACGCCGAGCACCGCCGTGCCACCGACCGCGACCGCGGCCAGCCCGGCCAGCCCGACAGCGAGGAACGCACCGACCGGGATGCCCACCAGCAGCAGCGCGAGCAGCGCCACGGTGGCCAGGCCGATCAGGGCGAGCGGGACGCCGATGCCCAGCGCCGGAATTCCGATCACCGCCGTGAGCACCGCGCCGCCCAGCAGGAACGGTGCGGCCACCGCCGCTGCCGCGCCCAGGGCGGCCAGGGCGAGGAGCGGGATCGCCACCGCCGCCAAGGCGGCCAGGGCGGCCAGTGTGCCGACGGCCAGCAGCGGAATCCCGATGGCCAGCAGCGGAATTCCTATGGCCAGCGCCAGGCCCGCGCCGACCGCCAGCAACGGCACGGCCACGACTACGGCCGCGACCGCCGCCGCGCCCAGCGCCGCCAGGGCCAGGACCGGGATGGCCGCCAAGGCCAGCGGCACCAGGACCACCGCCGCCGCGGCGGCCAGGAACGGGAGCGCCGAGAAGATGAAGGGCAGGGTCGCCAGGAAGGCCAGCAGCACCAGGCCCTTCGCCGCCACCCACAGTCCGGTGAACAGCGTCAGCGCGAACAGCGGCACCGCGAGCAGGCCGAAGGCGCTGATACCCAGGGCCGCCGCCGCGACGACCAGCCCGGCCACCAGGAACGGCGACCACACCGCGGCCAGCGCGAGCGCGATGATCGGCGAGATCGCGGTGGACAGGATCGGGGCGAACGGGCCCACGATCAGGAACGGCAGCGAGAACACCACGGCTACGGCCAGCGCCGCGATGCCCACCGGAATCATGGCCACCGTCGCGGCCAGCGCGACCGCCAGCGCCAGCGCCGTGCCGACGATCGCCTCCGCACCCAGGATGGTGAGCCCGGCGGCGATGACCGCGCTGATGGCCGCCAGCGCCGCCACGGTCGCCGCGATCGCCACCGGAATCGCCACCAGGGCGAAGGGCGGGAACAGCAGCGAGGCGTAGACGAAGGTGCCGATGATCAGTAAAGCGGTGAGCGCCATGGGAATTCCGCTCGCCACCGTCAGCGCGGCGACCAGGCCGCCGAGCAGTCCGGCCACGATCGCGGTGCCGCCGATGCCGCCGAGCACGATGAACAGCTGCGCGGCCAGCAGGAACGGCAATGCCAGCAGGGCCAGCGGCGGGTTGATGAGAATCAAGCCCAGCAGCGTCACCGTCAGCATGCCGAAGCTGAGCACATTGATGGCCAGCCCGCCCACGGCCACCGCCGCGACCGCCGCCAGCGCGAGCGCGATCGCACCGGCGAACAGCACCACCAGGGGCGCGAAGGTGAACACGAAATCGAGTGCGGCCAAACCCATCACGGCCGCGGACACGATGGCGGCGAAGGCGATCAGCGCGGGCAGCACGAACGGAATCGTGTAGGGCATGAGCAGCATCAGCAGCCCGCCCGCGATCACCGTGACCGAGGCCCAGGTCACCACCAGGCTCAGCAGCGCCGTGGTGCAGAACGCCAGCAGCAACCCGGCGAAGCCGAGACCACCGAACAGGAACAGCAGCCCCAGCGCGGCCGGAAGGCCGACCAGCACCGCCAGGAACACCGGGGCCAGCAGCGGGCCGACGACCGGAAGCGCGAAAACCAGTGCGGCGGTGGCGATCAGACCGGCCACGACCGCCACGGCCGCGGCGATGGCCCCGGCGGCGGTGAGGATCAGCCCGGCGGCCGCGCCACCGAACCAGAGCGCCACGATGGCGGCCAGCTGCACCGCCGTCGCCGCCAGTGCCAGCACGAGCAGCGCGATCACGGCGGCCGAGCCGACCACCGACAGCGCCGCCAGCCCGGTCACGAACAGCGCGCCGATCACCGCGCCCGCCGCCAATCCGGCCGCGCCGAACAGGATCAGCGCCGCCACCCCGAGAATCGCCAAGGCGGGCAATGTGATCAGGCCGAACGGCGTGAAGAACGACGCCACCACCAGCGCCGCGAACAGCGCGGCCGCGGCCAGACCCGCGATACCGAGCGTGCCGAACACGACCGCGGCCAGCGCGATCGACCCGAACAGCAGGGTGCCGAGGGCGATCACCGAGAAGGCGATCGGCGCGATGATCAGGCCCAGGAACGGAATGAACACCGTCGCAAGCAATCCGGCCGCCAGCGTCGCCACGAAAATGCCCGCCAGCGCCGTACCGCCCAGCCCCAGGAACACCGCGGCCAGCGCGATCCCGCCCACCACGATGGCGGCGAAGGCGATCATGCCGCCCACCAGGATCACCGGGGCCAGCACCTGGAAGGCCACGAACGCCAGTGGCAGCACCACCAGCGCCACCGGAATCGCGATGATCGCCAGGACCACGAGCACCGGGATGGCCAGCACCGCGAGCACGATGCCGCCGATCACCAGCGCGCCGATGATCAAGGGCGCGGCCACGATCGCGGCCACCACGAGCGCCCCGATTATGCCGATCGCACCGATCGCGAGCGCACCGGCGAACAGCAGCGGCACGATGGCGAACAGGCCCACGATGGGCAACGCCAGCAATGGCAGCGCGGCATCCCGGCGCACACCGGTGCCCATGATCATATCCCGCAACTCGTGCAGCAGCGGCGCGGCGGCCGCACCGGGGTCGGCGATCAATCCCAGTACCGGCGTGAGGAATCCGAGCATGGGAGCCAGCGCACCCATGGCCGGCGCCGCGAAGCCGAGCACCGACGCGCCGAGCGCGTCCAGCCCGGCCCCCGGGTTCGTGACCAGGTCCCGCACGGTCTCGGCGAGCTGCTGCAACGGGTCACCGGTGCCGACCGCGTCCTTCGGGAAGCCGAACAGGGCGCGACCCTGGTTGATCAGCGCCGTCACCGGATCCTCGGCCAGGTCGCGGCGACGCGATCCGACACCTTCGAGGGCCTGACCGACGAATGCCAGCAGATCCTCGACCGGCTGCCGCAGCGGTCCGGAGGGGAAGGTCTGATCGGCCCAGGAACCCAACTGCCCCAGGTCGATTCGCGAGCCGACCACCTGCGCGGCCACCTCGGCCAGCTGCGCCACCGGGGAGGAGGCGGGGCCGAGCAGCCCGGCCGCCGGTGTCGCACCCTCGGCCAACGGCGCGCCGCCGGCCACCGTCGCGCCGCCGGAAGCCGGTGCGGCACCGGGCGATTGCGCGGGCGGTGTGAACAGATCCCGCAGCTGCGCCAGCCCCGGCTGCGCCGGGGTCCCGGCCGCCGCGCCGCCCAGCGCGTTCACCGCCTGATCGATGATGCCCTGCGCGGCCGGACCCAGATTCTGGCCCAGCGCACCCAGATCCGGCACCGGCACCCCGGCCCCCTGCGCGGCCGCACCCAGATCCTGGACGGCCGCACCGAGATTCGGTCCCGCCCCGGTGCCCAGGTCCTGCACGGCCGCCCCGATCTCCGGCGGCAGCGGCACCCCGAGCGGATTCACCGGCTGTTGCGCGTCACCGATCGCGGGCCGGGTGCCGAGATCGATGGGCGGCACCGGCAGCGCCGGAGCCTGCGCCCCGGCCTGGCCGCCCACCATGGCGGTGGCCAGCGAGGCGAAGGCGGCCGCGGCGTAGAGGCCGCGTCGATTGCGCTTGCAGTCCCTGGCCTGCCGAGCGCCACGTTTGGTCGTACGGGTTCGTACCAGCGTTGCGGACATGGGAGAACCTTTCGATCGAGTTGATCAAGCCGGTCCGGTCTCACCGGAGGCGCAGTCGGCCTCCGAGACCCCGCCCTCGGCCCCGAGCGTGGCGCCGATGCGGGTGTGCAGCAGGCCGCCGATATCGCGGCACTGGATGTAGGCGTGCAATCCGGCGCCCGCTCCGGGCGGGCAGGTGAGCGTCGAGCGATTCGGCACCGAGTTATCGGTGACGCACTCGGCGGGGACCGGATCGGCGGCGGCCTTATTCGTGACCGGCATTCCGAGTGCCGAGCCGAGGGCATAGACACCCACGGCGGCGAAAACCACGAGCTTGCCGATGAATTTCATGCGCTGATGGTCCGAAGGAACGAAATACCGGGTCAAGGTGACCGGGATTACAAAGTGCCCGTTTTCCCACGTCCGATACCTGCTACAGCTTGTCCGCTGCGGATAATTTTTCCGGGTCGTTTACCGCGGAAGGACTTGACTTTCGAGTGTCGAATCTATTTCGGACAGGAATCGACGA
Source organism: Nocardia sp. JMUB6875 (assembly GCF_041154655.1). NCBI lineage: Bacteria > Bacillati > Actinomycetota > Actinomycetes > Mycobacteriales > Nocardiaceae > Nocardia > Nocardia sp. JMUB6875. Next base: position 20,375 of record NZ_BAAFGR010000039.1, on the reverse strand, counting down.
AGGGCGCCGTCCGAGCGGTCAGTGCCCGGAATGCGCGTGCGGGGTGGTCGGCTGACCGGCCTGTCCACCCGGCTCGACGACCACGAATTGCCCCATCATCCCCAGATCCTCGTGCCAGAGCAGGTGGCAGTGGAACATGTACGGCGTGTTCGGATCGGCGGGCCCGTCGAAGCGCAGCACCAGCTTCACCGTGTCGTCGGGCGCGAGGAACACGGTGTCCTTGGGCCCGCTCAACGCGGCGCCCGGCCGTTTCCCATTCACCTCCACCACCCCGAACTGGACATCGTGGACATGGAAGTTGTGCGGCATCCCGTCGCGGTTGTGCACGGTCCAGATCTCGGTACTGCCGCGCTCCACCGTGGCGTCGACGCGATCCATCACCATGGCCCGACCATTGATCTTCCCGAGCTCGAGCTCGAAATCGCGCTCCCGCACCGAGTCCGCGGCCTTCGCCGTCTGCGGCGCGACCAAGGCACCGGGCAGTCGTGGCGATGGGCGCAACGTGCCGGCCGCCCGGAGCTCGAGCACGTCGAAGGTGTCATCGCCGCCGTTGAACCGCTGCCCCCAGAAATCCAGTCCCGCATCGACCCGATCGCTACGCAGCACCACGCGCTCGCCCGGCCGCATCCGCACCACGATCTCGGCCCGCTCGCCCGGCGACAACTGCACATGGTTCAGATCGGCGGGCCGTTCGAGCAGCCCGCCATCGGTGCCGATCAGCGCGAACGTCCGACCGTCGGAGAACCCGAAGCTGTAGATCCGCGCGGTCGAGGCATTGAGCAACCGCAGCCGCACCAGCTCGTCACCGACGGTGCGAAACGGCGCGAGCGTCCCATTGACCATGGTCCGATCTCCGAGAAAACCGACATCCGCGAACATGCCACGCCCGGAAGCGAATCGGTTTCCCTGGAACTTCACGTCCTGCACGATGAGCGGCAGATCATCCACCCCGTAGGTGTGCGGCAGGGGCAGCGCCGAGGCGGCATCGTCATCGAGCAGGAACATGCCCGCGAGCCCGCGCCGCACATGACTTTCGGTGGCCCCGTGCGGATGTGGGTGATACCAGAGCGTGGCGGCGGGCTGATCCACCGTCCACTCCGGCGTCCACGTGGCCCCGGGCTCGACCATCTGATGCGGCCCACCATCCATCGCCGCGGGCAGATGCATGCCGTGCCAGTGCACCGTCGAAGCCTGATCGAGCCCATTGCGCACCTGTACCCGAACCTTCTCACCTCGCTTCGCACGCAGGGTGGGGCCCAGATAGTCGCCATTGAATCCCCAGGTATCGGTCACCTTGCCCGGCTCGAATTCCTGTTTCCCCGGGCGCATATCGAGCTCGAACACCCTGGTCCCCTCCGAATCGACCCGTGATTCCGCAAGCGGAGGAATAGTCAGCTCCCGATCGAAATCCACTGTCCCGACCGTGGATACATCCGCCGTCGCGTACAACCACACCGTCCCGCTGCCGAGCACAAGCATTATCGCCGCCACAAATCCGGCGAGAATCAACAGAATTCGCCGCCACCGCGACCGTCGCACAACCACCATGCCGAAAACAGTAGAAACGCCACGTCACCCGGCACATCCGGAAGCGCACCCATCTTCGGCCCCTACTCGACCCCGATACGGCACCGAGGCAGCCCGGCCCCCGCTCGGATTTCGAGTGTCGAAGCCATTCCGAAAATCAGCCAGCAATATTATGGCTAACCATGAATCGCAGCAGCCGGAAAGTCGCGGGAGCGACGAATCAGCGCCGCATCATCAACCCGGTTTCCGTGGGCGCGGCAATCGTCATCATCGCGCTCATCGGTGTCATCACCGCGAGCTTCCTGCACAAGGATCACGACAAGAAGGAGGCCGCCGCCGCGGTCGCCCCACCCGCGGTCTTCACCCCGGACGGCCGTCTGCACTTCGGCAGCGCGGCCACCGTCGTCACGGTCATCACCGATTTCCAGTGCCCGATCTGCCGCCAGTTCGAGGCGACGACCGGCCCGACCCTGACCGACATGGTCAACGCGAACACGGTTTCCGCCGAATACGACACGGTCGCCGTCCTCGGCGGCCTGTCCAAGGACGACTACTCCGCACGCGCGGCCAATGCCGGAACCTGTGTCGCCGTGGCGAACAAGCCCGCCTGGCTCGAATTCAGCAAGCGGCTGTTCGAGAACCAGCCCGCCGAGGGCGGCCCCGGCCTCAGCGACGACACCCTCGTCCAGATCGCCGCGGACTCCGGCGTCGCGGGCCCCGACGTCGCCGAGTGCATTCACTCCGGCCGCTACGCGGGTTTCGTCGCCTCCCACAGTCAGAAGGCCATCGACGGCGGTTTGACCCATGTCCCCGTGGTGAAAGTCGGCGATACCACCGTGGAAAACCTCACCCCCGACGGCTTACGCGCCGCAATCGAGCGCGCGACCTCGGCCGGGCAGTAAAGCGCTGGCGGCGACCCGATAGGCTGGTAGCTGGTCGCACGCGGTTTCGACTGCGTCGCGGATCCCAAGAACAAGCACAGACAAAGGACTGCACAGCGCTATGACCAGCCGCATCGAGCTCGCCCGCGTGGACCTGCGCGGACGTACTCCCACTGCTGCCGAACTGCGCGCGGCTCTGCCGCGTGGGGGCGTCGACGTGGACTCGGTGCTGCATCATGTGCGACCGGTCGTGGAGGCGATTCGCGATCGGGGCGTCGAGGCCGCGCAGGAATTCAGCCTGAAGTTCGACGGTGTGCGGCCCGCCTCGGTGCGCGTGCCCGCCGCCGAGCTGGACAAGGCTCTGGCCGAGCTGGATCCGGCCGTGCGCACCGCCCTCGAGGTCGCCATCGAGCGCACCCGCAAGGTGCACAACGATCAGCGCCGCACCGACAAGACCACCCAGGTGGTGCCCGGCGGCACCGTCACCGAGCGGTGGATTCCGGTCGAGCGGGTGGGTCTGTACGTGCCGGGCGGCAATGCCGTCTACCCGTCCTCGGTCGTGATGAATGTGGTTCCGGCGCAGGCCGCGGGCGTGGACTCGCTCGTCGTCGCCTCGCCGCCGCAGGCCCAGTTCGGCGGTCTGCCGCACCCGACCATCCTGGCCGCGGCCAAGCTGCTGGGGGTCGACGAGGTGTGGGCGGTCGGCGGTGCGCAGGCCGTGGCCCTGCTGTCCTACGGCGGCACCGATACCGATGGCGCGCAGCTGGAACCGGTCGACATGATCACCGGGCCGGGCAATATCTATGTCACCGCCGCCAAGCGGCTGTGCCGCGGGCTGGTCGGTATCGACGCCGAGGCCGGGCCGACCGAGATCGCGATTCTGGCCGACGCCACCGCCGATCCGGTGCACGTGGCGGCCGATCTGATCTCGCAGGCCGAGCACGATGTGCTGGCCGCCAGCGTGCTGGTGACCGACAGCGTCGAGCTCGCCGATGCGGTGGACGCGGCGCTGACCGCGCAGATGGCTGTGGTCAAGCACCACGATCGCGTCGCGGAAGCCCTGTCGGGCAAGCAGTCCGGCACCGTGCTGGTCGACGACATCGCCCAGGGACTGCGCGTGGTGAACGCCTACGCGGCCGAGCACCTGGAGATCCAGACCGCCGACGCCGCCGGTGTCGCGGCCCAGGTGCGTTCGGCCGGAGCGGTTTTCGTCGGCGCGTGGTCGCCGGTCTCGCTCGGCGACTACTGCGCGGGTTCCAATCACGTGCTGCCCACCGCCGGATGTGCCCGGCACTCTTCGGGTTTGAGCGTGCAGACCTTCCTGCGCGGGATTCACGTCGTCGAGTACTCCGAGGCGGCGCTGAAGGATGTCTCCGGACACGTTGTGGCGCTGGCCAATGCGGAGGATCTGCCCGCGCACGGTCAGGCCGTGCAGGCGCGATTCGGAGAGCTGCGGTGAATGCTGTGACCGTGCCCGGCTCGGGCATCTCCCTTGAAGACCTGCCGATTCGCGACAACCTGCGTGGCAAGAAGCCGTACGGCGCACCGCAATTGACGGTGCCTGTTCAGCTCAACACCAACGAGAACCCGCACCCGCCGAGCAAGGCTCTGGTCGACGACGTCGCCGAGTCCGTGCGCGCGGCGGCCGCGGACCTGCACCGCTACCCGGATCGCGACGCGGTCGAGTTGCGCGTCGATCTGGCCGGCTACCTGACCCGCCAGACCGGCGTCGCCCTCGACGTCTCGAACGTCTGGGCCGCCAACGGCTCCAACGAGATCCTGCAGCAGCTGCTGCAGGCGTTCGGCGGACCCGGCCGCAGCGCACTGGGTTTCGTGCCCTCCTACTCGATGCACCCGATCATCTCCGAGGGCATCGACACCGAGTGGATCGAGGCCAAGCGCAATGGCGACTTCTCCCTCGACATCGACTACGCGGTCATGTCGGTGGGGGAGAAGAAACCCGACGTGGTGTTCGTGACCAGCCCCAATAACCCGACCGGGCACAGCATTCCGATCCCGGACCTGGAGCGCATCCTCGACGCCGCGCCCGGCATCGTGGTGGTCGACGAGGCGTACGGCGAATTCTCCAACGCCCCCAGCGCGATCACGCTGATCGACAAGTACCCGGCCAAGCTGGTGGTCACCCGCACCATGTCCAAGGCGTTCGCCTTCGCGGGCGGACGGCTCGGCTACCTGGCGGCCGCGCCCGCCATCGTCGACGCGCTGTTCCTGGTGCGCCTGCCGTACCACCTGTCCGTGGTCACCCAGGCCGCGGCGCGGGCGGCGCTGCGGCACGCGGACGAAACCCTGGGCAGCGTCCACGAATTGGCGCGGCAGCGCGACCGGGTCATGGCCGCGCTCGCCGAACTCGGCTACGACGTCATCCCGTCCGACGCCAACTTCGTGCTGTTCGGCCGCTTCGCCGACGCCCCGCGCGCCTGGCAGCACTACCTCGACGAGGGCGTGCTCATTCGCGATGTCGGCATCCCCGGCTACCTGCGCACCACCATCGGCCTGGCCGCCGAGAACGACGAATTCCTGCGCGTCAGCGCGAAACTGGCGTCCGAGGAGCTGATCGCCCGATGACCACCGAACGTCCCGCCGACCGGATCGCCCGCGTCGAGCGCACCACCCGCGAATCCAGCATCGTGGTGGAGCTCAACCTGGACGGCTCCGGCAAGACCGACATCTCCACCGGCGTCCCCTTCTACGACCACATGCTGACCGCCTTCGGCCAGCACGGCAGCTTCGACCTCACCGTCCAGGCCAAGGGCGACATCGAGATCGAGGCCCACCACACCGTCGAGGACACCGCCATCGTCATCGGCCAGGCACTGGGCCAGGCGCTCGGCGACAAGAAGGGCATCCGCCGCTTCGGCGACTGCTTCATCCCGATGGACGAGACCCTCGCGCACGCGGTGGTCGACGTGTCCGGCCGCCCGTACTGCGTGCACACCGGCGAGCCGGATCACATGCTGCACACCATCATTCCGAGCGTCGCGCCGACCGCCTCCTACTCGACGGTCATCAACCGCCACGTCTTCGAGTCGATCGCGCTCAACGCCCGCATCGCCCTGCACGTGCGGGTGCTCTACGGCCGCGACCAGCACCACATCACCGAGGCCGAATACAAGGCCGTGGCACGGGCTTTGCGCGCGGCGGTCGAATACGACCCGCGCGTGACCGGCGTCCCGTCGACGAAGGGCTCGCTGTGACCAAGAAGATCGCCCTGCTCGACTACGGCTCCGGCAACCTGCACTCCGCCAGCCGCGCCCTGGCCCGCACCGGCGCCGAGGTCACCATCACCGCCGACCCCGAAACCGCCTTGAACGCGGACGGTCTCGTGGTCCCCGGCGTCGGCGCCTACGCGGCCTGCATGTCCGGCCTGCGCGCTGTGCGCGGCGAACGCATCATCGGCAAGCGCCTCTCCGGCGGCCGCCCCGTCCTCGGCATCTGCGTCGGCATGCAGATCCTCTTCGAGCGCGGCGTCGAATTCGGCGTCGAAACCGAAGGCTGCGCCGAATGGCCCGGCACCGTCGAACGCCTCGACGCCCCCGTCCTCCCGCACATGGGCTGGAACACCGTCAAGGCCCCCGAGGACAGCGTCCTCTTCGCCGGCATGGACGCCGAAACCCGCTTCTACTTCGTCCACTCCTACGCCGCCCAACACTGGGCCTGGAACGACAACGACTCCCAAATCGCCCCGGCCAAACTAACCTGGGCCGAACACGGAGTCCCGTTCCTCGCCGCAGTCGAGAACGGCCCCCTGAGCGCCACCCAGTTCCACCCGGAAAAGTCCGGCGACGCAGGCGCCCACCTCCTCCGCAACTGGATCGACTCGATCTGACCCTGAGCTGTTCATCGGGGTGGATTCCGGACCAGTAATGCGGGCGGATTCCGGATCCGCTGCCGGGGAGTGGCGACCTAGCCTGACTGGATCAGGAGGTCGCCATGAAAACCAGTGCCGTACCGCTGTGGATCAGTGGGGTCTATGCGGTGGTCGCGAGTTTCGCGTTCGCGGCCACCGCTTCGGAGACGATGCTGCTGTATCCCAATATCTTTCGTGATATTCCCGAGTCGCTGGCGCAGACGCAGCAGTTCATGAGTGTGGTCGCGGTCGGGGATGTCATGCGGCCGATGGGCGGGGTGCTGACGCTGTGCGCGCTGCCGGCCGCGTATGTGGCGGTGCGGTATCGGACGGGTAGGGGCTGGACCGCGGCCTCGCTGGTGTTCCTGATCTCGGGGCAGTTCCTGTTGTCGATCCTTTATCAGTGGCCGCGCGCGACCGTGTTGTTCGACGAGCGGGACCGCCACAGCCTCGACGAGATCAACCGGGCGGCAACGGAATTCCTCATCGGACAGGGGCTGCGCACCGCCGCGGCGTTGGCCACCGCCGTCTTCGCGACCGCGGCGGCCCTCGCTTGGTATCGGGCGCGGATTCTGGCGCGGGCCTCGGCGCTCGCCGCGCGGCCGCAGCCCGCCTGATCGTGGGTGCTCCCAACGAGCCTTGCTAGATTTCTTGCATGGACAATGCGGCCGAAGCGGCTTCCGGCAGACTGCGTGCCCTTCCGACCCGGCTCGTCGGGCAGGTCGCGATCATCGCCAACCGCTGCACCGAGAAAGCGTTGGAGCCCACCGGGTCCCGGCGCTACCACTACGCGCTGCTGGCCACGCTCGACGAGAAGGGGTCGCTCAGTCAGGCCGAGGCGGGGCGGCTGACCGGGATCGATCGCAGTGATGTCGTCGCGGCGGTGAACGACCTCGCCGATCGTGGCCTCGTCACCCGGGAGCCCGACCCGGCCGACCGCCGCCGCAACATCCTCACCCTCACCGCCGCGGGCCGGGCCCATCTCGCGGACCTCGACACCCGTCTGGAAGCAGCCCAGCGCGAACTGCTCCCGGACTTCAGCACCGCCGAACGCGCCAACTTCGTGCTGCTCCTGACCCGCATCCTGGAACAGCACGCCCCGCGCTGACCCGTTTCAGCAGCGGGCCGATCCGGGCTCCACGGTCGTCCCGATCACCCGCGGCGGCCGCCCGGAGGAGACGATTTTCGCTCCGTCCCAACGGTATTGGACGCAATAGAAGGTGGCGTCCGCGCACGCGTTGCAACTGCCCGGCACCTTGTATCGCAACCCCACGCTGTCATCGGTGACATGCGCGGGATCCGGTGAGATGAAGCTGCTCCACCCTGGTTCCGCCGTCCCCACATACGCACCCCGGTGAAACAGCAGCACCTGCATCGGCGAACTCCCCGTGGCCCCTTCGACGGTGATCAACGCCGCCGACAACCCCGAGCAGATCCCGTTCACCGTCGGATTCGCCCCCACCGCCGGCAACGCCCACTTCGACACCTTCCCGGGCGCCACCTCCACCGGCGCCAAGGTCGCCGCCGCATTCCTGATCACCGCCGGATCCGGCTTGCACGCCTGATCCGCATTCGCCCCCGCCCCAGGCACGGTCGTCGGCACCGGTGTCGCCGTCGTGGTGGCGGCGGCCGACGACGTGGGCGCCGCCACGGTCGTGGACGGCGCGGGCCCCACCGCCTCATCACATCCCGTCAGTGCCGCGGCCGCGGCGAGCACTGTCATCACGATCCCTGCGCTGCGTAACAAAGAGGTCCCTTTCATCCGGTATCGCGGCTGGCGTAGGTCCGATCCGGGACAGCATGCGGCACCGGCGCGAGCGTGGTGGACCGAATGCGGAGGGAAGCCGTCGAACTCACGTGCCAGGCCGACGCCGGGCGGGCGAAGGGTAACCAATAAGATGCTTGCGTGAGTCTTGTGCTGCTACCCGCCGTCGATGTCGCCAATGGTGAGGCCGTGCGCCTGGTTCAGGGGGAGGCGGGCAGCGAAACCAGTTACGGTTCGCCGCGCGACGCCGCCCTGGCTTGGCAGCACGCCGGGGCCGAATGGGTGCATCTGGTCGATCTCGACGCCGCGTTCGGGAAGGGCTCCAATTACGAACTGCTGGCCGAGGTCATCGGCGAGCTGGATGTGAAGGTCGAGCTGTCGGGCGGGATCCGCGACGATGAGTCGCTGAAGGCGGCGCTGTCCACCGGCTGCGCGCGGGTCAATATCGGCACGGCGGCCATCGAGAACCCGGACTGGTGCGCCCGCGCCATCGGCGAGTACGGCGACAAGATCGCGGTCGGCCTGGACGTGAAGCTCATCGACGGCGAATGGCGGCTGCGCGGCCGCGGCTGGGTCACCGACGGCGGCGACCTGTGGGAGGTGCTCGAGCGGCTCGAGCGCGACGGCTGCTCGCGCTACGTGGTCACCGACGTCTCCAAGGACGGCACGCTGACCGGGCCCAACCTGGAACTGCTCGCCCAGGTCGCCAATGCCTGCGAGGCCCCGGTCATCGCCTCGGGCGGCATCTCGGTGCTCGACGATCTGCGCGCCATCGCGACGCTGGTGGACGAGGGCGTCGAGGGCGCGATCATCGGCAAGGCGCTGTACGCGGGGCGGTTCACCCTGCCCGAAGCGCTCGCCGCGGTGCGATAGCCACGATGGCCGCCGAACTCGCCGAACTGCTCACCATCGCCAGTGGGGTACTCGACTCCGCCGCACCGCGTTTCGTCGAGGGCATCGGCGCGCCGAGCGCGGTCGAGAAGGGGCGCAACGACTTCGCCACCGAACTCGACCTGGAACTCGAGCGCACCATCTCCGAGCTGCTGGGGCAGCGCACCGGAATCCCGGTGCACGGTGAGGAATTCGGCGGGCCGCAGCTGACCTCGGGCACCGCCTGGGTGCTCGACCCGATCGACGGGACGTTCAACTATTCGGCGGGCAGCCCCATGTGCGGGATGCTGCTGTCGCTGGTGCGCGACGGCGTCCCGGTGATCGGCCTGACCTGGCTGCCGGTCCTGGGCCAGCGCTACGCCGCCATCGAGGGCGGGCCGCTGCTGCTGGACGGAAACCCGCTGCCGCCGCTGGCCCCGGCCAAGCTGGCCACCGCCATGATCGGCTTCGGCAGCTTCAATCTCGATGGGGCGGGCCGCATTCCGGGCATCTTCCGCTTCAATCTGCTGGGCGCGCTGAGCCGGCTGTCGGGCCGCCAGCGCATGTACGGGTCGACGGGCATCGACCTGGCCTACACCGCCTCGGGAATCCTGGGCGGGGCCGTGGTGTTCGGACATCACCCGTGGGACAACGCGGCGGGCGTGGCGCTGGTGCGGGCCGCGGGCGGCGTGGTCACCGACCTGCTGGGCCGGGACTGGACCATCGAATCCGGTTCGGTGCTGGCCGCCGCGCCCGGCGTGCACGAGGAACTACTGGACCTGATCGCCGATACGGCCGATCGGGTCCGAGGAGAGGTGGAGCAATGAGTTTGGCAGTGCGTGTGATCCCCTGCCTGGATGTCGACGCCGGCCGCGTGGTCAAGGGCGTCAACTTCGAAAACCTCAGGGACGCGGGCGATCCCGTCGAACTGGCGGCCGCCTACGACGCCCAGGGCGCCGACGAGCTGACCTTCCTCGACGTCACCGCCTCCACCGGCGATCGCGGCACCATGATCGACGTGGTGACCCGCACCGCCGAGCAGATCTTCATCCCGCTCACCGTCGGCGGCGGCGTGCGCACCGTCGAGGACGTGGACCGGCTGCTGCGCGCGGGCGCGGACAAGGTGTCGGTGAACACCGCCGCCATCGCCCGGCCCGAGGTGCTGCGCGAGATGTCGGAGCGGTTCGGCTCGCAGTGCATCGTGCTGTCGGTCGACGCGCGCACCGTGCCCGAGGGCCAGGACCCGACCCCGTCCGGCTGGGAGGTCACCACCCACGGCGGCAAGCGCGGCACCGGCATCGACGCCGTCGAATGGGCCGTGCGCGGAGCCGAATTGGGCGTCGGCGAGATCCTGCTCAACTCCATGGACGCCGACGGCACCAAGGCCGGATTCGACCTGCCCATGATCCGTGCGGTGCGCGCCGCGGTCTCGGTGCCGGTCATCGCCTCCGGCGGCGCGGGCAAGGTCGAGGACTTCGCGCCCGCCGTGCAGTCCGGCGCCGACGCGGTGCTGGCCGCCAGCGTGTTCCACTTCGGCGATCTGACCATCGGCCAGGTCAAGGACGCCATGCGCACGGAAGGAATCACCGTCCGATGAGCTCCCTCGATCCCGCCATCGCGGCCCGCCTCAAGCGCAACTCCGACGGCCTGTTCGCGGCCATCGCGCAGGAAAAGAGCACCGGCGACGTGCTCATGATGGCCTGGATGGACGACGAGGCCCTCGCCCGCACCCTCGAAACCCGCAAGGGCACCTACTATTCGCGCTCGCGCCAGCAGTACTGGGTCAAGGGCGAGACCTCCGGCCACACCCAGTACGTGCACGAGGTCCGCCTCGACTGCGACGGCGACACCGTACTGCTGGTCGTCGACCAGGAGGGCGCCGCCTGCCACACCGGCACACACACCTGCTTCGACACCGACGTCCTACTGTCTCAGGGCGATTCGCTGCTCTAGCCGGGTTCGTGCCCGTTGAGATCGACGTGCGAGATCGGCCGCCCCGAGCGGCCGAGTCCGCGGGACATGCCCTTGTCCAGCTGCTCCACCAGCGTCTCGCCGAGCGCGAGCAAGTCCTTGGTCTGTTCCGCGTCCAGGCCGTCGAAGACCAGCCCGCGCACGCACTCCAGATATCCGGGCGTGGCCTCGGTGACCTTGCGGAATCCGGCGTCGGTGAGCACCGCCTGCGCCCCACGCCGGCCGGTGATGGTGACGCGCTGCGCCCAGCCGAGTCGCTCGAGCTTGGAGACCACATGCGAGAGCCGGGATAGCGATGCGTTTGCCTTTTGCGCAAGCTCGCTCAGTTGCAACCGGTGGCCCGGTTCTTCGGAGAGCAGAGTCATCACGAAGTATTCGAAATGGGTTATCCCGGACTCACGTTGCAGCTGAGTATCCAACGCGGCGGGCAATCTGGTGGTGAGCGCGACAAGGGTACGCCAAGCTCGCTGTTCCATGGGATTCAACCACTTGGTCACCGTGCGCGCCCTCTCGTAGCAGCCAAGTGACCCGTTGTGCGGAACGGTAAGTGAGCCTGCGATACCGCATCGAACGAGTCACTCGCACGTCAAAGTTTGCCACGATTTCGCTCGTCAGTCACGGTGTTGCTGAATGACGTGACATCGATCACGCGTGTCGCGGCGTCGAATCAGTTCGCGCCGACTTCCGGAGGATTAACCGGGGTTTCCGGCGACACGCGAGGCTTTTCCTGTTCGGCACGCTGCTTCTCGGCACGATGACGGCGGAATCGCCTGCGCACCAAGAGAAATGCCACCCCCAGGAACAGCACCGCGGCCACGATCGCACCCGCCAGCGCGGCCCCGCGGAATCCCGGCGCGTCGACATCGAGAACACGCTCCCCGGCGTGTGCGGCATTCGAGTTGCCCCACACGATGGTCAGTGTCAACAAATTCGGGATTGCGGTGACCAGTGCAAGAACCGCGGCGGCACCGCCAATAAACCTACCGCCCCGTTTGCGCCAGCGGAGCCCCGCCAGCAGCAACAAGAAGAGTGGCACAGCCGTACATACCGCGCCCATTATCAGGCCGTACCAGATCCCTTTTGCGAAACTCCCGCTGACCATTTCGCCGATCCGCTGCGCCCACCAGCGCGGCAGAAATGACGCCAGAATCAAATACGTCACCCACAGCACCGCCACCGCGATGACCGCGGCGATGATTCGATTGCGCCACGTGACGAAGCTCGAGTGCTTTCGCTCCGACTGCTCGGTACTGGGCGTAGTCATAGGCCCAGCGTATGTCCGATTCGCTGGCGCGCGAAGGAGCGACGCTCCGGCCGCGCCGCCGTTCAGCCCTCGGCGACGAACAGATCGGCCGATTCGAAGTCGGTGACCTGCGGCGGCCGCGGGAATCCGCCCCCGCCCAGGCGGGCGACGGCCGGAAAGAACACGGCCCGATTGAACTCGTCGAGCAGTTCCCGGCGCTCCCAGACCTGCACGACCTGCCAGCCGCCCTCGACCGGACCGGCCGTGAACAGCACCCGCCCCTTCGGCGGTTCGTAATCCCCGAGCGCGTCGCCCAGGGCCCGATAGTGCGCCTCGGTCCCGTCGGGGAAGAACGCCAGCCGCACGAACGCCATCAGCCGCGCTCCCGCAGGAACTTCAGCGCCTCGTCGGCGTGCACATTGGCCCGCATCTCACTCGAGATCACCTTGGCCACAGTCCGATCCGGGTCGATCACGAAGGTCGTCCGCTTCACCGGAACCAGCGCGCCCAGCAGTCCCCGCTTCACGCCGAACTCGGCGGCCACCTTGGCCCCGGGATCGGACAGGACCGGGTAGCCCAGGCCCTGCTTCTCCGCGAAACCGGACTGGACCTCCACGGAGTCCGCGCTGATCCCCACGCAAGTGGCCCCGGCGGCCTTGAATTCCGTTGCCAGATCACGGAAGTGGCACGCCTCGGCGGTGCACACCGGCGTGTTGGCCGCGGGGTAGAAGAACACCACCACCGGTCCGTCCGCGAGCAGCGACTCGAGCGAACGTGTGGTGCCTGATTGATCCGAAAGCTCGAAGTTGGGAGCGAGCTGACCTGCCTTCATAACCCGCACCCTACCCAATTCATCGCGCACGAGCTATTGGTAACCGCGCTGCGTCCCAATCGAACTCCTGCCTGCGGCTGCTCGGTCGGCGATCCGTCCACCGGGGATTGTGAACATGTCGGCCCGCCGGCTCCGCGAACCAGGCTGACCGCTCGGGCCGAGCGCTCTCGTGGCATCGGGTTCGGCGGGTAATTCACACCCCCGAATCTCCTTGATCTGCTTGGGGGTCCGGGGGAGTGTCCCCCGGAGCCCCAACCACCCCCGACACGTGGTGTCGGTTCGTGCTCAAACCCCGATGAGGGCGGCGACCTCGGGGTTCTTGATATCCATGACGTCGAGGATGCCGTGCGCGCGGAGGAACGGCTTGAGTTCCCGGATGCGGTCGGTGTGCTCGGCGTACTCGTCCGGGAAGCTGTGCGGATCGAGCGCTTCCAGGGCCTTCACATACGTGACGAACGAGGCGATGGCGGAGTACTTCCCGCCGGTGTTCATATTCATCATCCGAGGGGGCTGGCCGGGCATGGTGCCCGGGGCCATCTGCGGAGCTGCGTGCCGTGGACCCTCCGGTGCTACCGGTTGCGAGGGGTACATCTGTGTTGAACTCCTCTCGAAAAGGGGGATACCGCGTGCGACCGCCGCGAGTGTAGTGATGACCGCTTCAGGTATTCGCCGCAGGTGCCGCCTCGGCTGGGCCGCCGAGTGCGATTTCTGAACCGATCGGCGGGCCTGGAATGATGGGTGAATGCACGGCGCGCATGGTTTGCCTCTGAACGCGGCTATCGACACCACTACCTCCCGGGAGCAGTTCCGGGCGCTCGCGGCCGACCACCGGGTGGTTCCGGTGGTCCGAAAGGTGTTGGCGGACTCGGAGACTCCGCTCTCGGCCTACCGCAAACTGGCCGCGGACCGGCCCGGCACCTTCCTGCTGGAGTCCGCGGAGAACGGCCGCTCCTGGTCGCGATGGTCGTTCATCGGCGCGGGCAGCCCCAGCGCGCTGACCGTCGTGGACGGCCAGGCCGCGTGGATCGGCCAGACCCCCGCCGACGCTCCCGTGGGCGGCGACCCGCTGGCCGCGCTGCACGAGTCGCTCGAGGTGCTGCGCACCGAACGCCTGCCCGGATTGCCGCCCTTGACCGGCGGTCTGGTCGGCTACCTCGGCTACGACATCGTCCGCCGCATGGAACGCCTGCCCCAACTCGCCACCGACGACCTGAAGGTCCCGGAGATGGTGCTGATGCTGGCCACCGATCTGGCCGCCTTCGACCACCACGAGGGCGCGATCACCCTGATCGCCAATGCCGTCAACTGGAACGGCACCGACGAGCGCGTGGACGAGGCCTACGACGACGCGGTGGCCCGCCTGGACCGCATGACCGACGCCCTGGCCGCCCCCGCCGACTCCACCGTCTCGGTCTTCGACCGCCCCGAGCCGAACTTCCGCCGCCAGCGCACCTCCGACGAGTTCGGCGCGGGTGTGCGCCGCCTGATCAAGGAGATCGAGGCGGGCGAGGCGTTCCAGGTGGTGCTCTCGCAGCGCTTCGAGATGGACTACAACGGGTCGCCGATCGACCTGTACCGCATGCTGCGGGCGTCGAACCCGAGCCCGTACATGTACCTCATGCACATCCCGGACAGCGACGGCGGCACCGCGTTCTCCATCGTCGGCTCCAGCCCCGAATCGCTGGTGACGGTGAAGGACGGCGTGGCCACCACGCACCCGATCGCGGGCACCCGCTGGCGCGGGGTCACCGAGGAGGACGACCTCCTGCTCGAAAAGGGCCTGCTGGCAGACGAAAAGGAGAACGCCGAGCACCTCATGCTCGTCGATCTGGGTCGCAACGATCTGGGCCGCGTCTGCGAGCCCGGCACGGTGAAGGTCACCGAGTACCGCCACGTCGAGCGCTACTCGCACGTCATGCACCTGGTGTCCACGGTCTCGGGCCGCCTCAAGCCCGGCAAGGTCGCCCTCGACGCCGTGCAGGCGTGCTTCCCCGCGGGCACGCTGTCCGGCGCTCCGAAGGTCCGCGCCATGGAGCTCATCGAGGAGCTCGAGCCCACCCGCCGCGGCGTCTACGCGGGCGTGGTCGGCTACCTGGACTTCGCCGGTGACGCCGATACCGCGATCGCCATCCGCACCGCCCTGCTCAAGGACGGCACGGCCTACGTCCAGGCGGGTGCGGGCATCGTCGCGGATTCGGATCCGGACTACGAGGACGTCGAATCCCGCAACAAGGCGATGGCGGTCCTCAAGGCGATCGCCGCCGCGGAAACCGTGCGCGCCTACCGGCCGAGTACGGACCGATGAGCGATCCGGACCCCGATCGGGCACCGGGAACGGAACGGGAAAACCAGGCGGCGCAACCTGATTCGTCGGGCAACGATGCCGCCGGCACGGCCGAACGCGCGATAGCCGCGGATCTGGCCGAGGCCGAGGCGAATGCCGCCGCGGCCGAGGCCGACGCCGAGGCGGCCCCGGACAAGCGCCGCCGGCCCCTGGCCGCGGTGGCCCTGCTCGCGCTGGCGGCCGTCCTGCTCTGGGCGTCCTCGCGGATGAACTGGGCGACCATCGAGATCACCAGCGATTACGGCCTGCCCCGCACGAAGGACCTCGACGGCGGCGTCTGGTTCGCCCCCCTGACCCCGCTGGCCCTGGTCTTCCTGGCCACCATCGCGGCGGTCTTCGCCACCCACGGCTGGTGGCGGCGCGGTGTCGGCGTGATCGTCGCGGTCGTGTCCGCCATGGCCGCCGTCCCCGCCTACGCCCTCCTCACGCACCACGGCACAACCGAACGTGCGACCCGGCTCGCCGAACTACACGGCGGCGACCACGCGGGCGCGGTGACGACCTCGGCGCTACCCGCGCTGGTCTCCCTGGCCGGAGCGGTGTCCGCCTTCGCGGCGGGCCTGCTGCTGGTCCGGCAGTCCGCCGAGGCCCCCCGCATGTCCGGAAAGTACGACAATCCGGCCAATCGGAAGCTCTCGGCGGCCGAGCAGGTTGCCGCGCATCACGCCCGGGTCCGCGATGCGGAATCCGGATCACAGACCGCCCCGCAGGAGCAGCTTTCGGGCCGCGTGCTGTGGGATGCGCTCGACGAGGGCGTGGATCCGACCGACGAGGAAACGAATCAGCCTGCCGCGCACGATGATCCAGGTAGCGACGGATCGCACGGCAAACGCCACTGAGCTGGGTGGGGAAGCGGCAGCGCAGCCGGTTCCAGCCCCGCTGTCAAGCACGGGAACATAGCCATTTACTCTTTATCAGCAGCGGTGAGACAGCGCCTGGGGGGATTCTCAGGCAGCAAGTCCGTCTCCCCAGAAAGGATTCGAGCCAGATGACGGTACTCGACTCGATTCTCGACGGGGTCCGCGCGGATGTGGCCGCACGCGAAGCAGTCCTGGATTTCCAGGCCGTGAAAGCAGCCGCCGCGAAGGCCAAGTCCCCGCGTGACGCCAAGGCCGCGTTGCACGCGGAGGGAATCGGTGTGATCGCCGAGGTGAAGCGGGCCAGCCCCTCCAAGGGCGAGCTCGCCGACATCCCGAATCCCGCCGACCTGGCCCGGGCCTACGAGGACGGCGGCGCGCGCATCATCAGCGTGCTGACCGAACAGCGTCGCTTCCACGGTTCCCTCGCGGACCTGGACGCGGTCCGCGCCGCGGTGGACATCCCGGTCCTGCGCAAGGACTTCATCGTGGGCCCGTATCAGATCCACGAGGCGCGCGCCCACGGCGCGGACGTGATCCTGCTGATCGTGGCCGCCCTGGAACAGGACGTGCTGGCCTCCCTGCTCGACCGCACCGAATCGCTCGGCATGACCGCGCTGGTCGAGGTGCACACCGAGGAGGAGGCCGACCGGGCCCTGCAGGCCGGCGCCAGCGTGATCGGCGTGAACGCCCGCAACCTCAAGACCCTCGAGGTGGACCGGGATGTGTTCGCGCGCATCGCCCCCGGCCTGCCCAGCGAAGTGATCCGGGTGGCCGAGTCCGGCATTCGCGGCACCGCGGACCTGCTGGCCTACGCCGGTGCGGGCGCGGACGCGGTGCTGGTCGGTGAGGGCCTGGTGACCAGCGGCGATCCGCGTGCCGCGGTGGCCGAGCTGGTGACCGCCGGAACCCACCCGTCCTGCCCGAAGCCGGTTCGCCGGGGACGGTGAGAGTAGCGATGACTCAGACTGAAAAGCTTTCTGGCAAAAACGTTCTCGGCCTACCGGAGGCCAGTGACGGCATCCTGCACAAGAGCCACGAACCGGATCTGGGCGGCCACTTCGGCGTCTACGGCGGCCGTCACGTGCCCGAGGCGCTGATGGCCGTGATCGAAGAGGTCACCGCCGAATACGACAAGTGCCGGGTGGACCCGAACTTCCTCGACGAGCTGGACCGCCTGCAGCGCGACTACACCGGGCGACCCTCGCCGGTGTTCGAGTGCAAGAACCTGGCCAAGCACGCCGGTGGCGCGCGCATCTTCCTCAAGCGGGAAGACCTGAACCACACCGGTTCTCACAAAATCAACAATGTGCTGGGCCAGGTGCTGCTGGCCAAGCGGATGAACAAGACCCGCGTCATCGCCGAGACCGGCGCGGGCCAGCACGGCGTCGCCACCGCCACCGCGTGCGCGCTGCTGGGCATCGAATGCGTCATCTACATGGGTGCGGTCGACACCGTGCGCCAGCAGTTGAACGTCGCCCGCATGCGCCTGCTCGGGGCCGAAGTCATCAGTGTGACAACGGGTTCGCAGACGCTCAAGGACGCCATCAACGAGGCGCTGCGCGACTGGGTCACCAATGCCGAGGCCACCTACTACTGCTTCGGCACCGCCGCGGGCCCGCACCCGTTCCCGCTCATGGTGCGCGACTTCCAGCGCATCATCGGCCTGGAGGCGCGCCAGCAGATCCAGGCCCACACCGGTCAGCTGCCGGACGCGGTAACCGCCTGTGTCGGTGGCGGTTCCAACGCGATCGGCATCTTCCACGCCTTCATCGACGATCCGGGCGTGCGCCTGATCGGCTACGAGGCCGCGGGCGACGGCGTCGAAACCGGCCGTCACGCCGCCACTTTCACCGGTGGCACCCCGGGCGCGTTCCAGGGCGCGTACTCGTACCTGCTGCAGGACGAGGACGGTCAGACCATCGAATCCCATTCCATCTCCGCGGGTTTGGACTACCCGGGCGTCGGCCCGGAGCACGCCTACCTCAAGGACACCGGCCGGGCCGAGTACTACCCGATCACCGATACCGAGGCCATGGACGCGCTCATGCTGCTGAGCCGCACCGAGGGCATCATCCCGGCCATCGAGTCCGCGCACGCGGTGGCGGGCGCGGTCAAGCTCGGGCGGGAGCTCGGCGAGGGCAAGATCATCGTGGTGAACCTGTCCGGCCGCGGTGACAAGGACATGGACACGGCCGCCCAGTGGTTCGGGCTGTTCGACAAGCCCGAGGGGGAAGACAAGTGAGCCAGCAGTCCCGTCTCGCCGGAACCTTCGCGGCCTGCCGCGAGGAGAACCGCGCGGCCCTGATCGGCTACCTGCCCGCCGGATACCCGGATCTGCAGGGCTCCATCGACGTCTGCCGCGCCATGGTCGAATCCGGTTGCGACATCATCGAAGTCGGCGTCGCCTACTCCGATCCGGTGATGGACGGCCCGACCATCCAGCGCGCCGCCGAACAGGCGCTGGCGGGCGGCGTGCGGGTGCGCGATGTGTTCAAGGTCGTGGAGGCCATCTCCCAGGCCGGCGGCAAGGCTGTCGTCATGACCTACTGGAACCCGGTGCTCAAGTACGGCGTGGACACCTTCTCCCGCGATCTCGCGGCGGCCGGTGGCCTGGGCCTGATCACCCCCAACCTGATCCCGGAGGAGGCTGACGACTGGTTCGTCGCGTCCTCCACCCACAACCTCGACCGCATCTTCCTGGTCGCCCCGTCCTCCACCGAGGAGCGGCTGGTCAAGACCCTGGAAGCGTCGAAGGGCTTCGTGTACGCGGCCTCCACCATGGGCGTCACCGGCGCCCGTGACGCGGTCTCGTCCATGGCTCCCGCGCTGTGCTCGCGCATCCGCGCCCACTCCGATATTCCGATCGGTGTCGGCCTGGGCGTCCGCAGCGGCGAGCAGGCGGCCGAAATCGCCTCCTACGCCGACGGTGTCATCGTGGGCTCGGCCCTGGTGTCCGCCGCGGCCGAAGGCCTGGACGCGGTCCGGAAGCTGACCGAGGAACTCGCCCAGGGCGTCCGCTCGGCCCCGGTCTCCTCGTAATAAACACCTTTCGAAAGGGCGCGTACCGAATTCGGTACGCGCCCTTTCTTTTCGATTTCCGTTCCCGGTCTTTTCGTATATCCCTTGCGTTACCGGGACCGGTCGCCGAAACTACCGGCCGGTCGCGGCGCGTCGACCTCCGACGGCGCGTCGTCGTCGGTTTCGGCTACGGTGGGGACTCGTGACCTTACGAGCCCTTGCCGAAAGCACCGGCGCTGACGTCCTGGCGTATATCCCGAGCCCGCCGCGCGGGGTGTGGAACCTCGGGCCGTTCCCGCTGCGGGCGTACGCGATCTGCATCATCATCGGCATCATCGCGGCCATCTGGCTGGGGGAGAAGCGCTGGGTGGCGCGTGGCGGGCAGTCCGGCATGGTGCTGGACGTGGCCATGTTCGCGGTGCCGTTCGGTCTGATCGGCGGTCGGCTCTACCACGTGGCCACCGACTGGCAGAAGTACTTCGGCGCCGACGGTCACCCGATGAACGCGCTCAAGATCTGGGAGGGCGGTCTCGGCATCTGGGGCGCGGTGCTGCTCGGCGGCATCGGCGCGTGGATCGGCTGCCGGGTGTACCGGATCCCGTTGCCCGCCTTCGGCGATGCCATCGCGCCGGGCATCCTGCTGGCCCAGGCCATCGGCCGGCTGGGCAACTACTTCAACCAGGAGCTCTACGGCCGCGCCACCACCATGCCGTGGGGTCTGGAGATCTACCAGCGCTTCGACCACAGCGGCGGCCTGGACATGATGAACGGCACCGCGGCCGGCGCGCCGATCCGCATCGTGCAGCCGACCTTCCTCTACGAGCTGATCTGGAACCTGCTCGGCGTCGGCGCGCTGCTCTACCTGGACCGCAAGTTCCGCATCGGCCACGGCCGACTGTTCGCGCTCTACGTCGCGATCTACTGCTTCGGCCGCTTCTTCGTCGAGCTGCTGCGCGACGACGAGGCCACCCACATTCTCGGCCTGCGCGTGAACACCTTCACCTCGGCGATCGTATTCGTCTGCGCCATCGCCTATTTCCTGTTCGCCACCAAGGGCCGCGAAACCGCCGACCAGCTGCGCCCGGGCATCGAACGCCCGTGGCCGTGGCAGATCGGCGCGCTGCGGGCCTTCGGGGCGGCCGGAGCCGCGAGCGCCGCGGCGGGGGAGAAGGACGGTGCGGGGGAGAAGGAGGGGG
>NZ_BAAFGR010000038.1:0-51840 GCF_041154655.1 Nocardia sp. JMUB6875 | reverse complement strand
GGGCCGCGGATGGCGGTGTCGCCCGGGGCTGGGAGGGAGGTGTCGGGGAGCTGGTTCGGGGTGGTGATGCGGCCGGCGAGCTCCTCGGAATACGTTCGGCCGGTGACCTTTTCGACCAGCATTCCGGCGACGATGAAGTTGGTGTTGGTGTACTTGAACCGCTCCCCCGGCGCGAACTGCGCGGGTCGGCGCAGCGCTATGGCAACCTCCTCGGCCGGCGTGAAGGTGCGGCCGGTGGCCGCGGCCTTCACCTCGTCGATTTCCGGGTCCTCGGACAGTTCCGGTAGGCCGCTGCGGTGTTGGAGGATCTGCCGCACGGTGATCGCGTGGCCGTCCACGCCGTTGCCGCTCAGCAGGCCCGGTAGATAGGTGTCGACGGGCTCGTCCAGGCGCAGCCTGCCCTCCGATACCAGCTGCAGGATGAGCGCCGCCGCAAAGGTTTTGGAGACGCTGCCGATCCGGACCTGCTGTGGCGGGGCCATGGGGATCGGGGCCTTGGTGGCGCGATCGGCGACCCCGGCGGTGAGGGTCACCGTCTGGCCGTTCTCGGTAAGGGTGGCGATCACGCCCGTGGTGCCGTCGCGCACCAGGGCGTCGATATCGGTGCGGATGCGGTCGACTCGCTTGGGCGACACCGCCATCGGGGTGGTGGACACCGGCTGCGGTGTCGTGGTGGCCACCGTCGCGCACCCCGCTGCGCCCACCGCCACCAGCGCTGTCACCATCAGCCCGATTCGCATACTCCGACGGTAGGGACGGCCGGGGCGCCGAACATCCGGACAACCCCTGAAACCGCCCCTGAGAAGCTACCCGGAGACCGGTGCGGGTCTGGCGATTCGCGCGGCCAGGCCGAGCACACCCGCCACCACGGATGCGGCCGCGATGGCATACCAACCGTGTTGGAACGCTTCGAGAGTGGCGTGCGGGCCGTCGGGTGAACCGAGCACCGCCACGAAAACCGCCACGCCCACGGCCATTCCGATCTGCCGGGCCATGCTCAGCACCGCCGAACCGGTCGCGAATCGCTGGGGCGGCAGTCCGGCCGTGCCCGCCGCGACGCTGGTCGGCATGGTCAGTCCGACGCCGAGGCCGGTCACCAGCATGCCGCCGAGCAATCCCGCCGCGTAGTTCGGATGCAGCGTGACCGCCTGCGCCCACCACACGAGTCCGGCCGCGAAGGAGACTCCGCCCAGCGCCAGCACCGGCCCCGCGCCCACCCGGGCGATGAGCTTGCCCGCCGACACCGCGACGAAGGGCACCATCAGCGGGCCGGGCGCGATCGCCAGCCCGGTCTTCAGCGCCGACCAGCCCCAGACGTTCTGCATCCACAACACCACCGACAGCAGCATCCCCGCGAACGCGATATTGAACAGCAGCGAATTGCCCATCATGAGCGCGAAATTCGGCACCCGCAGCAATCCGGGATCCACGACCGGACTGTGATGGCGCAGCGACGAGACGACGAACACCACCCCGAACACGACCGCCGCCACGAACGCGCCGAGCACGCCCGCCGAACCCCAACCCCAGTCCGGCCCCTTGACCAGGGCCAGGATCAGCGAGGCCACCGACGCGATCAGCGTGAGCGCCCCGAGCCCGTCCGGCAGCGCGCCGCCCGAACCCGCGGGCCTGGGCAGCAGCCGCAGCCCGACCACCAGCGCGATCACGCCGATCGGCACATTCACCAGAAATACCCAGCGCCAATGGAATTCGACGAGCACCCCGCCGATCACGGGCCCCAGCGCGGCACCCAGTCCGCCGAAGGCGACCCACAATCGCACGGCCGTGGCCCGCTTCTCGGGCGGCGTGGCAGCCATCAGCAGGCCCAGTGACGAGGGTGTCAGCAGCGCCGCGCCCGCCGCCTGGGCGACCCGGAATGCCACCAGCGCACCGGTATTCCACGCGACCGCGCACAGCGCCGATCCCAGCACGAAGATGCCGAGCCCGGCCAGGAAGGTGGTCTTGTTCCCGTTCCGGTCGCCGAGCCGCCCGGCGGGCACCAGCAGCGCCGCGTAGACGATCGAATACGCGTTCAGCACCCACGACAGCCCCGAGATGCGCGCCCCGGAGAAATCCTCGGCGATCCGCGGCAGTGCCACATTCACGATGAACAGATCCAGGCTCGACAGCACCACGGCCACCGCGACGATGCCCAGCACCAGCCGCGGATCCACCGCCCGCCGTTCCTCTTGCGCGACAGCCGTACTCATCGATCTCCCCCGCCCGGTCGACAACCGATCCCAGTGAGTTTCTTCATAGGACGGACCATAGGCCAGTGAGTCTCTTGAAGCAACCGACTATGCTGTGTGCATGCGGCGAACCAGCTTCGAGGACATGAACTGCTCCATCGCCCAATGCCTGGAGGTGGTGGGCGAATGGTGGACCCTGCTCATCGTCCGGGACGCCCTGTTCGGCATCACCCGCTTCGACGACTTCCGCTCGCGGCTCGGAATCGCCCGCAATGTCCTCACTCAGCGCCTGGAACACCTTGTGGCGCAGGGCATTCTGGAGAAGACCCCGTACCAGGACAACCCCGTCCGCTACGACTACGTGCTCACCGACAAGGGCCGTTCACTCTGGACGATCGTGGCCGCCATGCGGCAGTGGGGTGATGAATGGGCCGCCCCGGACGGGCCGCCGATCGAGGCCGTCCACAAGGCCTGCGACCACGTCATGACCGTCCAGCCCGTGTGCTCGGAATGCGGCGATCACCTCACCGCGAAGGACCTTCGCCTGCAACTCGGCCCGGGCGCGCACGACCCGGACCTGCTGCCCAGCCGAAAGTAGAGAGACCGGCGACCGATTCAGGCGGCGCGGACTGCGTTCACCGGCTGGCCGATGGCCGCCGCGATGCGGGGTAGTTCGGCGGTGATCGGCGCGGTCGGAACGGGTGCGCCGTCGAACATGGAGACCACCAGATCGCCCTTGTCGAGGTCCCAGGTTCCGGCGATGCGGCCGCCGACCAGGACCAGGGGCGAGATCCAACCCGCGGTACGGCTGACCTTGGCGCGATGGTCGCCGGGAAGCAGGGCGGTGTCGCCGGTTCCGGGCCCCAGGACGTACTGGTCGAACTGGCCGAGGAGGTGAACCGCGGAGGACGGCTTGGTCTTTCGTAGTTCGTCGAGGTGTTCGGTGAGGAAGTAGCCGGTGCGGCCCTCGACCTCGATTTCGGTGAGCTCATCGCCGAGCGCCGAAAACCAGCGCCGCACAGTCGTTTTGCTCAGGAACCCGCGAGTCAGCCAGTTGTTGAAGATCTCCGGCGTCGCGGGACCGTACGCGCCCAGGTAGGTGCGGATGACAAGCGGCGCGGCCGCGTCCGGATCCGGAATGCCGGACCAGCCGGGAATCACGTGGGCCGGATTGCTGAACGTCACCGAGGTTCCGCGACTCGATCCGTAACAGAGCGCCCCCTGCCAGGCCAGCGGCTTGAGCATCGACCCCCACCCCGACCGCAGATGCGCCTCCAACGGCTGGAACCGAGGTTCGGCGATGAGCTCCCCGACCAACTCGTCACGCGTGAGCACCCTGCCGTCGAGAATCTCACCGACCGCCTTCACCATCGCGGCGACATCCTCCGGCGTGGCCCCGGCCGCCTTCGTCCACGCCGGCTTCTCCCACGTCCGCGCCGACGCCATCAGCGACAGAGCCGCGGCTCCGATCTCCGGCGTGAGGGCATGCAATGTCCCCCGCATGGCCCACGTCTTCATCAGGGTCCCCTCCCCCAACGCCTCGACGACCGCCCCCGGCTTACCGGCCGACCGCCGCAGTGCCACAGCGGTTTCCGCCGCCGAGGTGACCTGCGCCTGCACCCCGCACAGCCGCTCGACCACGGCCAGCACATCACCCTTGGTCCGCGGATCAACGAACTGCCGCCGCACCCGCCAGCTGAACACCTGATCCCACGAAACCTTCACAACGCCTCCACCTGTCCGCCGCGGCCGCACAACCGACCTCAGCTTAGAACCGCTCCCCGACACGATCCGCGTTCTCCAGGGCGTGGGGCCGAGCGCGTGGAAAATCAGCCGGGTCCGGCGGCCCCCTACGCCACCGGACCCGGCGGAGCTCAGAGGCGTTCGATGATGGTGGCGTTGGCGAGGCCGCCGGCCTCGCACATGGTCATGAGGCCGTAGCGGCCGCCGGTCTGCTCGAGATGGTTGAGCATGGTGGTGAGGATGCGGGTGCCGGAGGCGCCGAGGGGGTGGCCGAGGGCGATGGCGCCGCCGCGGGGGTTGAGTTTGGCCGGGTCGGCGGCCAGTTCGTGGGCCCAGACCAGGGGGACGGGGGCGAAGGCCTCGTTGACCTCGTAGGCGTCGATGTCGTTGATGGACAGGCCCGCTCGGGCGAGGACCTTGCGGGTGGCGGGGATGACGGCGGTCAGCATGAGCAGCGGGTCGTCGCCGGTGACGGCGAAGGAGTGGAAGCGGGCGCGGGGCTTCAGGCCCAGCTGGGTGGCCTTCTCCTCGCTCATGATGAGTGCCGCGGACGCGCCGTCGGTGAGCGGCGAGGAGTTGCCCGGGGTGATGGACCACTCGATTTCCGGGAAGCGGGCCTTGAATTCGGCGTCGACGAACGCGGGCTTCAGGCCGGCCAGGCCCTCGACGGTGGTGCTGGGCCGGATGGTCTCGTCGGCGGTGAGGCTGCCAGCGGCGACCAATTCGTTGTCGAAGCCGCCGGATGCGGCGGTGGCCGCGGCCAATTGGTGCGAGCGCGCCGCGAATTCGTCCAGGGCGGTCCGGTCGAACTTCCAGCGGGCCGCGATCACCTCCGCCGAAATGCCCTGCTGCACAAGCCCGTCCGGGTACCGGTGCGCGATCGGGCCACGGTTGGCGTCCTTGCCCTGGGCGTTGGAGAACATCGGCACCCGCGACATGGATTCCACACCGCAGGCGATGGCGATGTCGTAGGCCCCCGCGATCACGCCCTGCGCCGCGAAATGCGCCGCCTGCTGTGAGGATCCACACTGCCGATCCACCGTTGTGGCGGGTACGGACTCCGGAAATCCGGCCGCCAGCACCGCGGTCCGCGAGATATTGAACGCCTGCTCACCGCTCTGGGTTACGCAACCGCCGATCACATCATCGACCAGTGCCGGATCGATTCCGGTGCGCTCGACCAGGCTCTGCAGCACCCCGGACAGCAGTGTCGCCGGATGCACTTCCGACAGGCCGCCACCGATTTTCCCCTTACCGGAAGGGGTGCGGACGGCGTCGACGATGACGGCGGAGGTCATGACTTCTCCTTGTTCCCACTGGACGAGCCGGATGTGAATTCCGGTTAACATACGCACTGTACCGCACCGCGGGGCGCGCCGACAGCCGCCCGGATTTTCGCCTCCCGGACACCGTGATTCGGATTGCTAGCCTGTTGCTGTGACTTCGACGCGCAAGCGCAACCCCGAACCCTTCTGGGACCTCGAAATGCGGCTGTCCGCGGTGCTGTCGGTCCTGGCGGGATTCATCGGCGCGGCCGCGTACACCCATTCCGCGGGCTACTTCGTCACCTTCATGACCGGCAATACCGAACGTGCGATCCTGGGCAATTTCTCCGGCGACGAGGTCCTCGCCGCCGGTGCGGCCGCCATCATCGTCTGCTTCCTGGCCGGGGTCTTCGTGGCTTCGATCTGCCGCCGCCACTGGTGGACGAACCATCCGCACGGCGCGACCATGCTCACCACTGGCGCGCTACTGGGCGCGGCCGTGGTCGACTTCTTCCTGGAAGAGCGCGGAATCGGCTTGGTCCCGATCCTTTTCGTGGCCTTCGGCATGGGCGCGCTCAACACCTCGTTCGTGAAGAACGGAGAGGTATCCATCCCGGTCAGTTATGTGACCGGCACCTTGGTGAAATTCGCGCAGGGCCTGGAACGCCATATTGCCGGTGAGGGCGATGCCCGCAACTGGCTCGGCTATGCGACGCAATATTTTTCGTTCGCACTCGGCGCGCTCATCGGTGGTCTCGTATCCCTGGTGATCGACGGGTATTACATGCTCAACGCGGCTTTTCTCGGCTCATTGATCGTGGCCGCCTACACCTGGCGCGCGGACATTCGGTGGGTGCGCCGGAACATGCGACTCTCCGCCGACGAAGGCTGAGATACGTCACAGCCTCGCAACACATAGCTAATTGAGCGATATTCGTCCTATCTGGTCATATTCTGGCGAACATGACAACCAGCAAAGAGGGAGTTTACGAGGGGCCGGTCCAAGCACTGGCCCGCAGTGCGTGGCAGTCGATCCTGGTCACCGGTCTTCTCTCGGTGGTGCTGGGCATCCTGATTCTCGTCTGGCCCGGGCCCACCCTGGTCGTCGCCGGCGTCCTGTTCGGTATCTACCTGCTCGTGTCCGGTGTCTTCCAGCTGATCGCGGCATTCGGTCTGCACGTCAGCACCTGGATGCGGGTGCTGTCGTTCATCACCGCGATCCTGTCCTTCGTTCTGGGTTTCTTCTGCTTCCGCAATGAGTTCCAGGCCATCGGCCTGCTGGCGCTGTGGATCGGCATCACCTGGATCTTCCGCGGCACCGCCACCCTGGTGGCCGCGATGTCCGATGTCGCGCTGCCGGGCCGGGGCTGGCAGGTCCTGTTCGGCGTGCTGCTCATCGTCGGTGGCGGCCTGCTGATCGTGGAGCCCTTCCGCTCCATCGGCGCGCTGGTCATCGTGGTGGGCTGCTGGCTGATCGCCATCGGTGTCTTCGAGGTGATCACGGCCTTCCAGGTGAAGAGCCGCGCCAAGAAGGTCCCCGCGGGACTCTGAGCCTTCGAGGGCTCACGGCTCGCGACAACCATCCACGGCGGTCGTCCTTCGGGGCGGCCGCCGTTTCTGTTGCACCACAAGAATTCTCAGCGCAGCCGTTTGGGCCGCTTGTCCATCAGCCGCAGGATCAGCGGCGTGAAGATCAGCTGCATGGCCAGATCCATCTTGCCGCCGGGCACCACGATGCTGTTGGGCCGCGACATGAACGAATCGTGCAGCATGGACAGCAGATACGGGAAGTCGATCACCTTCGGATCGGCGAAGCGGATCACCACGAAACTCTCGTCCGCGGTCGGAATGGTCCGGGCGGTGAACGGATTCGAGGTGTCGACCGTCGGCACCCGCTGGAAGTTCACATAGGTCCGCGAGAACTGCGGGCAGATGTGCTTCACGTAGTCGGGCATGCGCCGCAGGATGGTGTCGATGATGGCCTCGCTGGAGTATCCGCGTTCGGTCTTGTCGCGGTGCACCTTCTGAATCCACTCCAGATTGATGATGGGCACCACGCCGACCAGCAGATCCGCGTAGCGCGCCACATCGACGTCCTCGCCGACCGCCGCGCCGTGCAGACCCTCGTAGAACAGCAGATCGCTGCCCGGCGCGAGTTCCTCCCACGGCGTGAACGTGCCCGCGGGCTGCCCGAAGGGTTTGGCCTCATCGTCATCGTGCAGATACCGCCGCACCGAGCCGACCCCGGTCTCCCCGTATTCGCGGAACAGCGCTTCCAGCTCGCTGAGCAGATTCGCCTCCGGCCCGAAATGTGAGAAGGTCAGATTGCGCTGCTGTTCGGCCTCGGCCATGGCCAGCTTCATCTCGTTGCGGTCGTAGCGATGGAACGAATCCCCTTCCACGATGGCCGCGTTGATTCCCTCGCGGCGGAAGATCTCCTGGAAGGTTCGCGTGACGCTGGTCGTCCCCGCACCGGACGACCCGGTGATCGCGACCACGGGATGTTTGACCGACATGGCACCTCCTCGATTGCCGGACAACAGATTTCGCGCATGCGCGAAACTCAGTGGCGGGCCGACCGGAACAGCGAGCGCGAACCGAACAGGGAGGCATCGAAACTCGGCCCCTCCTCCGGTTCGCGGTGATAGCGCTCGATCCGCTCGACCTCGTTGCGGGACCCGAAGATGAACGGGACCCGCTGATGCAGTTCCTCCGGACGCACATCCAGCACCCGCTCGTGCCCGGTGGTCGCCGCGCCCCCGGCCTGTTCGACGATGAAGGCGATCGGATTCGCCCCGTACAGCAGCGCGACCCGGCCCGGACGATCCGGATGCCGGGTGTCGCGCGGATACATGTAGAGCCCGCCGCGGGTGAGGATGTGGAAGGTGTCGGCCACCAGGGAGGCGACCCAGCGCATATTGAAATCCCGCCCGCGCGGTCCGTCGACGCCCTCGAGGCATTCGTGGACATAGCGGCGCACCGGCCGCTCCCAGAACCGCTCATTGGCGGCATTGATCGCGAAACCCGAAGTGTCGTCCGGAATTCGCATGCGCGGATGGGTGAGCACGAACGCGCCCACCTCACGGTCGAGGGTGAATCCGTCCACCCCGTTGCCGGTGGTCAGCACCAGCATCGTGGCCGGACCGTAGAGCGTGAAGCCCGCGCACACCTGCTGCACGCCCGGCTGCAGGAAGTCCGCACCGGTCGCCTCGCGCCCGTCCTCCGGCGCCCGCAGCACGCTGAAGATCGTTCCCACCGGCAGATTCACATCGATATTGCTGGAGCCGTCCAGCGGATCGAAGGCCAGCAGATACTTCCCGCGCCGGTACTCGCTCGGCACCGGATGGCAATCGCGCATCTGCTCCGACACCAGCGCCGAGAGCGGCCCGGTCCACTGACTCTCGGCCACCATCACGTCATTGGCGATGGCATCCATCTTGCGGTGCACGGTGAACGGCAGGTTCTCGGCACCGGTCGCACCCAGCGAGCCGATGATGGCTCCCCGGGTGACCTGGTTCGCGATGATCTTGGTGGCGGTGGCGAGCACATTGAGCAGCGCCGAGAACTCCCCGGACGCGCCGGGCTGGCGGTGCTCCGACTCGATGGTGTAGCGGGTGAGGGTCTTCAGTCCTTCGGGCACAATCGCTCTCAATTCGTCATGGAGGGGCCCCTTCGTCAGCAGACCCGTTCGAGTCGGTAGGGGCGTCCGCGAACACGCTGCTGCCCAGGACATCGCTGTCGGTCAGCGTGATGAGATCCGCGCGGCCGACCGGCCGATGCAGCTCCACCAGGCGCTTGGCCTGGCGTAACCGGCAGCGGTCGAGGGCATTGCGCACGCTGCGGGCATTGGCGAAGCGGGGGCGGGCCATGCGCAGCAGCAGGTATCGCGAGAAGGCCTCGGCGGCAGCGGGATCGAAGCGGAAGTTCTCCTGGCGCACCATGAGTTCGGCGATGGCCATGAGTTCGTCGTGGGTGTAGTCGGGGAACTCGATGTGGTGGGCGACCCGGGAGGACAGGCCCGGATTGGCGGAGAAGAAGGTCTCCATGCGGTCGGGATAACCGGCGAAGATGACCACCAGGCTGGTGCGCTCGTTCTCCATCTCCTGCAACAGGATTTCGATGACCTCCTGCCCGTAGTCGCGCTCGTTCTCCGGGCGGAACAGGTAGTAGGCCTCGTCGATGAACAGCACTCCCCCGGCGGCCTTGGCCAGCGCCTCCTTGGTCTTGGGCGCGGTGTGGCCGATGAACTGGCCGACCAGGTCATCGCGAGTGACGGTGTGCACCTTGGGTTTGCGGATGTACCCGAGGGCGTGCAGCATCTCGGCCATGCGCAGGGCGACCGTGGTCTTGCCGGTGCCGGGCCCGCCGGTGAAGCTCATGTGCATGGTCGGGCGGGTAGCCTGGAGGCCGAAGCGCTGACGGGCGCGATCGATGAGCAGCAGGGCCGCGATTTCCCGCACTCGCCGTTTGACATTCGCCAGGCCGACCAGTTCGGCGTCCAGGCGGGTGAGGGTGTCCTCGACGTCCTTGCCCGCGATGTCGGTCGACAAGTCCAGCAGCGCGTCATCAGCGAGCGGACTCAGGTGGTCGGCCGCCGAATCCTCCGGTCCGGGAGGGCCCTCGGCGGCCGTACCGCGCACCGGAACGGGGCTCGTGACCCCGGGTCGATGCATCTGGAACCCGCCCGCCGGACGGCCGGCTGCAGGCTGCCGGCCGTCCGGAACCGCGGGGCGTTCCGCGCTCACGATAACCTCCCGTCCCGAAACGTCTTCAGCCGCCATACCTTTCGCCCGGACGATCGTCGGTGGCATAGGCGTGGAAGCCGTAGTGCTGGCGACGGTCGTCTGATTCGGTGCGATCCAGGCGGAAGCCCGGCTCGCGCTCGGGGCGCTGCACGATGAAGCTCAATGCCGTGGTCTGGCGGCCGTAGGAGGCGTCGTAGGCGTTCACACGAATGTAGTGGCGCGGGAACGTCGCCCGGCAGGCATTGATCTCGGCGAGCACACCGTCGGGTTCGTCCAGATCGAACAGCGGCAGGCCCCACATCTCCCAGTAGTTGTTGCGCGGATGCGGATCGTCGGTGTACTCGATCGACACCGGCCAGTTGTTGAGCAGCGCGTAGCGGACCTGGGCGGCGATTTCGGTGTCGTCGAGATCCGGCAGGTGCGAGAAGGTGCCCTGGCGCAAATGCATTGGTGGTCCTCGGCTTTCAGCGCGTGGCCGTGGGGACGGCGTCGGGGGCGTCGGTGGAGGTGTAGTCGAAGGTGACATCACCCCAGGTCGCGAGGGCGACATCGAGCGGCCGGTTGATCTCGGCGGCGCGGCGCAGCACGTCCGGGCCCTCCTTGAGCAGATCGCGACCCTCGTTGCGCGCCTTGACGACCGCCTCGAGCGCGACCCGATTGGCCTCGGCGCCCGCGGCGATGCCCATCGGGTGGCCGATGGTGCCGCCGCCGAATTGCAGGATCACGTCATCGCCGAACAGGTCCAGCAGCTGATGCATCTGGCCGGCGTGAATACCGCCCGAGGCCACCGGCATGACACCGGGCAGGCTGGCCCAATCCTGGTCGAAGAAGATGCCATTGGCCGGATTCATGGGAACGTGGCCGTCGCGCAGGGTGTCGTAGAAGCCGCGGACCGTGTGCGGGTCGCCTTCCAGCTTGCCCACGACGGTGCCCGCGTGCACGTGATCGACGCCGATCAACCGGCACCACTTGGCCAGCACCCGGAAACTCACGCCGTGCGTCTTCTGCCTGGTGTAGGTGGAATGCCCGGCCCGGTGCAGGTGCAGCAACATGCCATTGCGGCGCGCCCACTTGGCCATCGATTGCATGGCCGTGTAGCCGACGGTCAGGTCCATCATGATGATGCAGCTGCCCAGCGACTTGGCGAACTCGGCCCGCTCGTACATGTCCTCCATGTCCGCGGCGGTGACATTGAGGTAATGGCCTTTCAATTCACCGGTTTCGGCGATCGCCCGGTTGACGCCCTCCATGGCGAACAGGAAACGATCGCGCCAGCGCATGAACGGCTGCGAGTTGATGTTCTCGTCATCCTTGGTGAAATCGAGACCGCCCTTGCAGGCCTCGTACACCACGCGACCGTAGTTGCGCGCGGAGAGACCCAATTTCGGTTTCACCGTGGCGCCGAGGAGTGGGCGTCCGTATTTGTTGAGATATTCGCGCTCCATAACGATTCCGTGCGCGGGACCCTGAAAGGTCTTGACATATGCGACGGGAATACGCATGTCCTCCAGGCGCAATGCTTGTAATGGCTTGAAACCGAAGACATTGCCGATGACCGAGGAGGTGAGATTGGTGATCGAGCCCTCCTCGAACAGGTCGAGATCGTAGGCGATGTAGGCGAAGTACTCGCCCGGGCGGCCCGGCACCTCGTCCACCCGGTAGCACTTGCCCTGGTAGCGGTTGTGCGCGGTGAGCCGGTCGGTCCAGACGACCGTCCATGTCGCGGTGGAGGATTCGCCGGCCACCGCGGCCGACGCCTCGACCGGGTCCACGCCCTTTTGCGGGGTCACCCGGAAAACCGCCAGCACATCGGTGTCCTTGGGCTGATAGTCGGGGGCGTAGTATCCCATCGACGCGTACGACTGCACACCCGGATCCCACCGGCCGCGCCGATCATCGTCAGATCCCGCCATCTTTCCTCCTGTGAACCGGGTTGAGCTGCTTGCGATTCCCAGGATGACGGGGCTGTTAACGACAAACAATTCGATTGTTTCTGTTCTCGCTCAACCTTTTCGTCAGGTTTGCTACCGTTGAGTATGGGTACGGTGAGCGCGGTGCGCATGGAAACCTTTCTCGCCGTTGCCAAGCACTCCAGCATTCGCCGCGCCGCCGCGCAGTTGCACATCACCGAGGCCGCGGCGTCGGCGGCCGTGGCACACATCGAGAAACAACTCGGGGCCAAACTCGTGACCAAATCCGGGCGGGGCATCGCGCTCACCGAGGCGGGGCGGGTGTACGCGGACTACTGCCGCAGCATTCTCGGGCTGATGAAGGAGGCGCACGCGGCGGTGCGCGAGGCCGAGACCGGTCGGTTGCGTATCGGGGTGGTGGCGACCGCCGGGGAGTACGTGCTGCTGCGGCTGCTGGCCTCGTTCCACAACCGCTATCCCAGTATCGAATTGGGGCTCTCGATCCAGCCGCGCGATGTGCTCTTCCTCGAATTGACCCACCACGAGACCGATCTCGTGGTCGCGGGGCGGCCGCCGCGGGATACCGGACTGGTCACCCGGGCGCGACGGCCGTGCCAGCTGGTCGTGGTCGGTGCGCCGAAGCTCTGGCCCGACCCGTGCGAGGCCACCTGGCTATTGCGCGGCAAAGGATCCGGGACTCGCGACACCACCCTCGCGCTGTTCGATCGGTTGCAAATCCGGCCGCCCACACTGACTCTCGGCACGCACGGCGCGGCCTTGGCCGCCGCGCGAGAGGGTCTGGGCATCACCCTCATCCACTCCGATGCCATCGTCACCGATCTGAATGCCGGGCAGCTCGAGGTGCTGTCGGTGGACGGCACGCCCTTGAATCGCCCGTGGCACGTCGTCACCACCCGCACCCCGACGCCCACCGCCCGGCTGTTCCTCTCCCACATCACCGATCCGGACCGGGTCGGTGACAAGGCGTTCCGCGGGGTCTGAGGCATCTGGCTGAGGCGAACGACGTCTGCGGGAATCCGGCGTCTGAGCTGGTCAGCGACTCGCAGGCCCCACCCCATGTGTAATAGCAAGATCAACTTCAGGCAAGATTGTCCGGTGCCATTCGACCCCGAGGAAATCCAGCAGTCGGTGCTGCTGTGGGTCGACCGCCTCCACCGGGTCGCGCCCCGCCCAGCCGCCCACGTCCCGCCCATGATCGCGGGCCACCACGGTCACCTGGACTTCGCCGAGCCGTTCTTCCGTGTAACGCCCGACCGACTGAGTTTCGAGGCGTGGGAGCGCAACAAGCAGATCCTCGACAAGCCCACGACCTCACCCGACGAGCTCTCGTACTGGGTGGTGGACCATATGGCCCGTCAGATCGCCCTCGACACCGTGCACCAGCATGCGGCGCGGCCGCCGACGCACGATGCCCGGCGGATCTGGTTCCCGGAATGGCATCGGCTGGTGTCGGCCGTGCATCCCGAGTGGGGCGGGCGCACGCTCACCCATATCAACGGGATTCTGGCCGAGTATCCCTTTCACTGACCTCGTCGGTGCCTGTCAGTCGCCCGTGGCGGTGAGGCGAGCGCGGGCTTCCGCCCAGGACGCGGCAGGTTCTTGCCAGTCTCCTTCGACTCGACGAACTTCGGGTTGCCCACGCGCCCAGCCATATCCGCGAGCATTTCGGCGTGGGATCCGGCGCGGACGAAGGCCTCCATCGCCTCCTTGTCCGACCAGGCCGACAGGGTCCGGAAGGTCTTCGAGGTGAGCAGGGCGTCGAGGCTGTAGCCCGCGCAGCCGGGGGCGTCCTTCAACTGGGTGCGGATCTTCAGCGTCCAGCACAGGAATCGGGGTATGTCGGCGTACCGCTTCAAAGACAGTTCGGAGGTGAGCACATGCAGCTCCGCCCCGTCCTCGGGCTCGTAAACACCGCTGGTCCAAGGCAATTGAGGCATGTGGATCAGCCTGTCATTCCACCCGGTCCCCCGCAAGCGCAGAGTTAGCGAATCGGTGGCTACCATGGCGTGAGGTGTATCTTCCGGCGCTTTTCGGCGAACAGGAGATCTCATGCGAGGCACCGTCTTACACGCGCCCTTCGACATCCGGTTCGAAGAGCGACCCGATCCGCGCATCGAGCAGCCGACCGACGCGATCATCCGCACCGTCGCCACCTGTGTCTGCGGCTCGGACCTGTGGCCCTATCGCGGCATCAACCCGGTCCCCGAGCCGCGGCCAATGGGGCACGAGTACGTCGGAATCGTCGAGGAGGTCGGGGCCGACGTCACCGCGCCGCGGCCGGGCCAGTTCGTGGTCGGCGGCTTCGCCTACTCCGACAACACCTGCCCCAACTGCCGCTATGGCATCCAATCCGCGTGCGTGAACGGCGGATTCATGGGCACCTGCCAGGCCGAACTGATCCGGATCCCGCAGGCCGGCGGCACCCTGGTCGCCCTGCCCGAGCAGCCGGATGCCGACCTGGTGCCGAGCCTGCTGACCCTGTCCGATGTGATGGGCACCGGCTGGTACGCGGCGGTGGCCGCCGAGGTCAGGCAGGGTTCAACGGTGGCCGTCGTCGGCGACGGCGCGGTCGGCCTGTGCGGCGTCCTGGCCGCGAAAGAGCTTGGTGCCGAACGTATCATCGCCATGAGTCGCCACGAAGCCCGCCAAAAGCTCGCCCTCGACTTCGGCGCCACCGACATCGTCACCGAACGCGGCGACGACGGCGTAGCCCGCATCAAGGAACTCACCAACGGCATAGGCGCCGACGCCGTCCTCGAATGCGTAGGCACCGCCGAATCCATGACCCAGGCACGCCACTCCACCCGAGTCGGCGGCACCGTCGGCTTCGTGGGCGTCCCCCACGGCATCCAAATCTCCGGCGAAGACCTCTTCCGCACCCACGTGGGCCTCCGCGGCGGCCCAGCTCCCGTCCGCCGGTTCCTCGCGGACCTGATCGGCCGCGTCCTCGACGGCCACATCACTCCCGGAAAGGTCTTCGACCTGACCCTGCCCCTCAGCGAGGTCGCCGAAGGCTACGCCGCCATGGACGAACGCCGAGCCATCAAAACCCTCCTCCTGCCCTGAGCGCCGCGTACCCCACGGACGCATGTCGCAGCCCACACCCGCCTTCAAGATCAGGGGGCTGTCAGCGTTGGAATCTGTCCGATTTCGAGCACTGAGAGCTCCCTGATCTTGATATCTGGGCTGGTGGGAGGGCGGAGAGGGGGCGAGGGTCCGGTGAGTGGGCCTCATCACCATTTCGTTAGTTAGCGACATGCAACTATATTTGGGCGGGTTGTTGGTTCGTTGACTTGCGGGAGGCTCTGATGGCTGCGGCCCCTACCACCGAGATAGATACCGGTGATGTCCAGACCATTCGGAGGCGGCTCCGGATCGAGCATGATCACCCGCATTACAAGTGGGTGGCCCTGTCGAATACGACGTTGGGGATGCTCATGGTGACGATCAACTCGTCGATCGTGATCATCTCGCTGCCGGACATCTTCCGGGGGATCGATTTGAATCCGCTGGCGGCGGGAAACGTGAGCTATCTGCTGTGGATGATGATGGGCTTTCTGCTCGCATCCGCGGTGCTGGTGGTGATGTTCGGGCGGCTCGGGGACATGCTCGGGCGGGTGAAGATCTACAACTACGGGTTCGTGATCTTCACGGTCACGGCGATCGCGTTGTCGTTCGATCCGTTCACGCACGGGGGTGGTGCGGTGTGGTTGATCGGGTGGCGGGTGCTGCAAGGCGTGGGCGGCGCGATGCTGATGGCCAATGCGGCCGCCATCCTCACCGATGCGTTTCCGGCCGAGCAGCGCGGGTTCGCGCTGGGGATCAATCAGGTTGCGGCGGTGGCGGGTTCGTTCCTGGGGCTGCTGCTGGGCGGGTTGCTGGCGCAGTGGGATTGGAAGGCTGTGTTCTGGGTGAGCGTGCCGTTCGGCATTCTCGGGACGGTGTGGTCGTATCGGTCGCTGCATGACAATGGGCAGCGGAATCCGGGCTCGCTGGACCTGCCGGGCACCATTACCTTCGCCGTTGGTCTGACCGCGCTGCTGACCGGCATCACCTATGGCATTCAGCCGTACGGGGATTCGAATACCGGATGGTCCAACCCGTGGGTGCTGGCCGCGGTGTTCGGCGGTATCGCGGTGCTGGCGCTGTTCTGCTGGATCGAGACCAGGGTGGAGCAGCCGATGTTCCATCTGTCGCTGCTGAAGAATCGGGCGTTCGGACTGGGCAATCTGGCGGGGCTGATGTCGTCGCTGGGGCGTGGTGGCCTGCAGTTCATGCTGATCATCTGGCTGCAGGGCATCTGGTTGCCGCTGCACGGGTTCGATTTCGAGTCGACGCCGCTGTGGGCGGGCATCTATCTGCTGCCGTTGACGGTGGGATTCCTTGTGGCGGGACCGGTTTCGGGCAGGCTGTCCGACCGCTACGGGCCGCGACTGTTCGCGACGCTGGGCATGGCGATCACCGCGGTCACGTTCGTGCTGCTGGTGGTGCTGCCGGTCGACTTCTCCTACTGGGCGTTCGCGGTGGTCATCGCGCTCAACGGGCTGGGCTCGGGCATGTTCGCCTCCCCCAATACCGCCGAGGTGATGTCGGCGGTGCCGGCCTCGCAGCGCGGTGTCGCCTCCGGCATGCGCGGCACGCTGCTCAATGGCGGTATGGCGCTGTCGATCGGTGTGTTCTTCTCGCTCATGATCATCGGCTTGTCCAATTCGTTGCCGGGCGCCATGAATTCGGGTCTGCAGCAGCAGGGTGTGCCCGCCGATGTCGCGCAGAACATCTCCGGTCTGCCTCCGGTCGGCAGTCTGTTCGCGGCCTTCCTGGGCGTGAATCCGATCGAGGCGCTGCTCGGCCCGACCGGCATCCTCGACCATCCGGGCGTGCACAAGGACGTGCTCACCGGTCAGGAGTTCTTCCCGCACTTGATCTCCGGACCCTTCCACTCGGGTCTCGTCGTGGTCTTCCTGGGCGCCGCGATTATGATGCTGATCGGTGCGGTGGCCTCCTGGTTCGCCGGTAGCCCGACCGTTGCGGACGAGGCTGCCGAGCTCCGGGAAGCCGCCCGCGAGGGAATCTGAGACGGAGGAGATCACGCTGCCCGAGCCGACGAGCGTCGCCGACCCCGGCCAGCTAACCGAGGCCGCCGAGCTCTACCACGCCATCGGCCGCCTGCTGCGCCTGTTGCGCCAGTCCGGCGACCTCGGGTCGTTGAGCCCCGGTGCGGCGTCGGCCCTGGCATCCCTCGCCCGCCAGGGTCCGCTGCGGCTCGGCGACCTGGCCGGTATCGAGCGGGTCAGCGCCCCGACGATGTCGCGGATCGTGACCGGGCTCGAGAAGGGCGGGTTCCTGACCCGGGACGCGGATCCGGAGGACGGGCGGGCGCAGCTGCTCACGGCCACCGCGGCGGCCCACGACCTGGTCACCGGGCTCACCTCGGCCCGGATCCAGCGGTTCGCCGGTGCCATGGAACACCTCACGCCGGAACAGCGCGCGGCCGTCAAGTCCGGGTTGAACACCCTCATCGAGGCTCTCGACCAGTAGTAATCACGCTGCGTGCGTGGGGCTTTCACACCCATGGACATTGAATTGACTCCGAAGTAAATTACGGGGCGTTCAATTGTTTTGCTCGAAGGAGAGCGCGATGGCGCGGTCATGGTGGGGTTGGGGCAATGTCGAGGACGCCGTGACCGGATCCGAGCGGGCCAAGCTGACCCAGCGGGTCGCGGCGATGATGCCGGATGCGGATCTGACCGCGCACGAACCGCCCGCGCTGGAGTCGCTGTCGGTCCCCGCGCCGCGGATCCAGGCACCGGATGCGTTGGCCGCGTTGGCATCCCACGGTCTCGCCGACCGCGTATCGCACGGCACCGGGCAAGCGTTCCGGGATGTGGTGCGCAATCTGCTCGGCCGCGTCGAGAATGTGCCCGACCTGGTGGTTAGGCCGGGGACCGAACAGGATGTCGTCGATGTCCTGGATTGGTGCACGGGCGCGGGAATCGCCGTGATTCCGTTCGGCGGAGGCACATCGGTGGTGGGTGGCGTCGAACCCCGGGGCCTGGACGGCTACGCCGGGGTGGTGTCGCTGGATCTGGGCCGATTGAATCGGGTTGTCGAGGTCGATCGCACCAGCCGGGCGGCGCGGATCCAAGCGGGGATGCTCGGGCCCGCACTGGAGGACGCGCTGCGGCCGGAAGGCTTGACCCTGCGGCACTTTCCGCAGTCGTTCGAGTTCTCGACGCTCGGCGGCTGGCTGGCCACCCGGGCGGGCGGGCACTTCGCGACCGTCTACACCCATATCGATGACATGGTCGAGTCGATGCGGGTCGTGACGCCGACGGGGATCAGCGAATCGCGGCGGTTGCCCGGTTCCGGTGCGGGGCCGTCACCGGACCGCATGTTCCTCGGTTCCGAGGGCACTCTCGGTGTGATCACCGAGGCCTGGATGCGGCTGCAGGATCGACCCCGTTGGCGCGCAACCGCATCCGTTCTCTTCGACGACTACGACTCGGCTGTCAACGCGACCCGCGTGATCGCGCAGTCGGGATTGTTCCCGACCAACTGCCGCCTGCTCGATCCCGCCGAGGCCTTCCTCAATGCCGGGACCGCGAGCTCCGGCGGCGTGCTCGTGCTGGGTTTCGAATCCGCCGACCATCCGGTGGACGAGCCCATGCGCCGGGCATTGGAGATCTGCGGGGACTTCGGCGGCAAAGCGCCCGAAGGCGTCGCGACGACCGACTCGGAGGAGAACTCGACGCGCGGCGGTGCGGCCGGGACCTGGCGGTCGTCGTTCCTACGGATGCCGTATCAGCGTGATGCGCTCGCCGCGCAGTCGATGATCGTGGAGACCTTCGAAACCGCTTGTACCTGGGATCGATTCGAGCAGCTGCGTGCCGCTGTCCTGGACGCCGCGCAGGCCGCGTTCGCCGGGCTGGGCATCACGGGCGTGGTGACCTGCCGGTTCACCCATGTCTACCCGGACGGGCCCGCGCCGTATTTCGGAATCTACGCCGCGGGCACCTGGGGTCGGACCGTCGAACAGTGGGACGAGATCAAAGCCGCTGTGTCGCAAGCCTTGGCGAGCACGGGCGGCACCATCACCCACCACCACGCGGTGGGCCGCGACCACAGGCCCTGGTATGACCGGCAGCGGCCGGAACCCTTCGCCCGCGCGCTGCGCGCGACGAAGGCCGCTCTCGATCCGGCTTTCATCCTGAACCCGGGTGTCCTGATCGATCGCGACGAGGCACCGCGATGACCGGTGCCGCCGCGAGTCGCGCCGGAACCAAGGGTGTTCCGCGCGAGCAGCGTGAACAGCAGCTGCTCGATATCGCGACCCTCGAGTTCGGCAACCGCGGCTACGTCAATGCCTCGCTTGCCGAGATCGTCTCCGCGGCAGGGGTTTCCAAACCCCTGGTCTACGCCTACTTCGGCTCCCGCGACGAGCTCCATGCCGCGTGCGTGCATCGCGCGGGCAAGGCGCTGGTGGCCGCCGTCGCCGAGGCCCAGGCCGCGCAGGGCGCGCACGGCAAGGCCCTCGCGACCCTGACCGCGATCTTTCGGGCGCTCGACGGGCGCACTCAGAATTGGCGAATCATCTACGACAGCACCCTGCCCAGGCCCGGTGCCGCGTTCGAGACGGCCCGCCACTACCAAGACGCCCTCAACACCATGGGATCCGCAGGCGTCGCCGAGATCCTCGCCGACGCCGGAATCCTCAGCCCGGACGACCATTCCCTGCTGCTGACGCTGTGGTTCAGCATCGTCTCCACCACGGTGTCCTGGTGGGGCGACCACCCGGAGAACACGCCCGAGGACATGACCGACCGCTGCGTGCGACTGTTCACCGCCGTGTCGACAGGACATGCGCGAGCCGGCGCACCACCTCGGTCGCGATGACGGCTTGACCCGAGGTCGAGAAGTGGATTCGGTCCGCGCTCAGGAGATTCTCGCGGTCGTTGACCGGGTGGTCCCAGAAATCGATGACGAGGGCGTCGTACTCGGCGGCTACCCGCCTGGTGATGGCGTTCATTTCGCGAATTCGTCTGTCCCAGTCCGCGATTGACGGCACGACGAAGGCCCGGCCCGGGATGAAGGTCGTCAACAGCGCGCGGGTGCCCGCCGCCCGGTCATACATGAGACGCGTCGCCTTCTCGATCCGCTCGAAGTCCGGAGTGCGCCGGAAGATGTCGTTCGCGCCGGAGGGCAAATGCAGCAGGTTCGGCCGGAACTCGGTGATGGGGTCGAGTTGGTGAGCGACGGTGTCGTCCGTGGTGACCCCGATTCGGGAGAGGTTGAGGTACTCCAGATCCGGACGCACCCGCCGCAGTATCTCGGCGACCCGATCGGACCAGCCCTTGTTCGCATATCCGGGCGTCGGATCGCCGGTTCCGGCGGACAAGCTGTCGCCGATCACACCGAATCGTCGCCATGGCGCGTCGAACAGCAGTGCGGCGGAGGTCAATTCGGATTGGCAAAGCGGATCGGTTTGTTCGGTCATGGTTTGAATAGACATGGTCACCTTCTTGATTTCGATTACGACCGACGAGTGCGCGGCGTGATGCCGAAAGCTGTTGCCGCGCTGAGTACTGC
The DNA here is from genome assembly GCF_041154655.1 of Nocardia sp. JMUB6875. Classification (NCBI taxonomy): domain Bacteria; kingdom Bacillati; phylum Actinomycetota; class Actinomycetes; order Mycobacteriales; family Nocardiaceae; genus Nocardia; species Nocardia sp. JMUB6875. Next base: position 31,381 of record NZ_BAAFGR010000038.1, on the reverse strand, counting down.
GACGACTGCGATGAACAGCCAGCCGTGCTGGAAGGCACTCGCCATGCGGTCGGCCGCAACGTCGAGCGATCCGAGTAGCGCGACCAAGACGGCGACACCCAGCACATAGCCGAGCTGCCGGGCGGTGTTCACCACGGCACTACCGGTGGCGGACTGGTCCGGCGGCAGATCCACCGCTGCGGAAGCGATCATGCTGGGCAGCGCGAGGCCGATCCCGACGCCGGAGATCATCCAGCCCGGCAGTACCTCGGTGGCGTAGTGCACGGGCGTGGACGCCGTGGCCAGGACCAGTACCACGCCGAGAGCGAGCAGTAGATTCCCCACCGCCACAACGACACCGACCGGCATCTGTTTGATCAGGCGCTGGCTGACGGCGGCGAAGATCGGGACCATGAGCGGCCCCGGCATGATGGCCAGACCAGTTTCGATGGTGCTGAAGTGAGCCGCGTTCTCCAGCCACAGGGCGATGCTGAGGAACCACGCGCCGAAGGCCGTGCAGAATGCCAGCACGGTCGCATTGGCCCACACGAAGGTCGGGACCGAGAACAGGGTGGGCGAGACCACCGGATCCGAATGCCGCAGCATGCGCGCCACGAACGCCACGATGCTGACCGCTCCGAGAGTCAATGCGCCCAGCGTCGCGGCGCTGCCCCAAGACCATTCGCTGCTCTTCACCAATCCCAGTGACAACGCCCCGATCGCCACGATCAGCAGCGTCACCCCGAGCAGGTCCGGCACCCGAGCCGAAATCCGCTGGCGCAGATTCGGCACCAGGCGCAGTGCCGCGATCCCGGCCACCACGCCCACCGGCAGATTGATCAGGAACACCCAACGCCACGAGGCCTCGACCAGCGCCCCGCCGACGACGGGACCCACCGCCGCGGCGAAGGAAGACGTTGTGGCCCAGATCTTCACCGCACCCGGCACCCGCGCGGGCGGTAGCACCGTGAGCAACAATCCCAGACTGGCCGGAGTCAACGCCGCCGCGCCGACCGCCTGCGACACCCGGAACGCCACCAGCGCCCAGAGCGACGGGGCGACCGCGCACGCCAGGCTCGCCACCGTGAAAACGGCCAGGCCCACCAGGAATCCGGCCTTGCGCCCGAACCGGTCCGAGAACCGCCCGGCCGGAATGAGCAGTGCCGCATAGACGATCGCGTATCCATTGAGCACCCAGCTCACATCCGCCAGTGACGAGCCCCGATACGACTCTCCGATCGCGGTGAAGGCGACGTTCACGACGAACACGTCCAGCATTGCCATGAACGCGGCCGAACACAGGATCCAGATGAGCGCTGTCGAGTGGTCGCGGACCGCCGGCGCTCTTTCGGTGGTCGCTGTCCCCGTCGCTGCTGTGCCATCCATCAGGCTTCCCTCCAAATCGGCACCGGCCTCGGCATCGCGCCGATCCTGACCGCTGCGATTAAAACAATACGGTCGCCCGTATGTAAATTGCAATGGCCTTTGACGTGCCGAAAAGATGGCATACGATCGACTGTATGGATACCTCCGGCTCAGCGGCGACTCCGGAAACCACCGACGGCCGACTACAACGAGGCGCCCGATCGCGGCGCGCGGTGACCCGCCGCGCGGTCGACATCGCGTCCCTCGACGGGCTGGACGGCCTCAGCTTCGGCCGCCTCTCCGACGAGCTCAGCCTCAGCAAGGCCGGTATCCAAACCCTGTTCCGGACGAAGGAAACCCTTCAACTGGCCACCGCCGAGGCGGCGCGCGAGGCGTTCGTCGACGCCGTGATCCGCCCCGCCCTCGACTCCCCCGCCGGGCTCTCCCGGCTCCGCGCCCTCATCGACAATTGGATCGAATACGCCACGGCCCCACTGTTTCCCGGCGGCTGCTTCTGGGGCGCGAACCTCCCGATATTCGACAGCCGCCCCGGCCCGGTGCGCGATGCGCTCCGGGAACAGCAGCGCGCCTGGCTCACCACCCTCGCCACCCAATTCCGCCGGGCAATCGACGCCGGTGAGATCCCCGAAACCGACCCCGACACAGCCGCTTTCCAGACCAGCGCCCTCCTCAACGCCCTCAACGTCTGCCTGCGTCTGGGCGACGACACCGCCACCGCGCTGACCCGCCGCGCGCTCGACTCCCTACTCCACCCCTGACCCGTTCACCGCGAACCCATATCGGCCGCACTGTCGGGCGGAATCAACCACCGCGCGAATGTCTGCTCCGGACTCACGGTAATGACGTCAGCGCGTTCCACGAGATCCCCCGGCACCCCACCATTCTCGAAATGCTCGAGACTCGGAACGATGACCGCATCCACCCCCAAATTCGCCACCAACACCCGCAACCGATAAATCGGCCGATCGGTATGTGGCCCAAACACCGCCACCTTCCGCAAGTCGTATCCCAACCGCGCAGCCAACCGCCGAATCTGCACCTCATCCCACTGCCGCCGCGCCCCCGACACATCCTGCCGCAAGTAACCGATCGCCCCGGGATCCATTTGATTCCCCTCTCGCGTTCCGGAAGGATTCGACGCGTTTCCACGGGAGCCGAAGGCGTCGAACCTGGTGGAATATCTCGTAGTCGACGCTACGGCTGCGCGGTATTTGTGACCCGGATACGGTGTTGACAAGGTGTTTTCAATCGACGAGGGACGCAATGGAACTTGGGTCGATGTTGCGGGCGGCGCGGGAGGCGGCCGGGATCGGCCTGCGCGAAATGGCGCGGCGGACGCATTTCAACGCCTCGTACCTGAGCCTGATCGAGACCGGGCGGCGGCCGGTCACGGCCGAGGTGGTGGCGGCCTATGAGCGGACCCTCGGGCGCGACGCGGTGGTCGGATCCGAGGCGACCGACGAAGGGCTCGCCGCGCTGGAGTGGATGCAGCGCGTGGCGGGGTCCGACATCGGTGGGGGCAGTCTCGAACGATTGGAATCGACGGTGGACGATCTCGCCGCCGCCTATCCGACCACGCGTCCGGAAGAGCTACTGGCACAGGTCGATCAGCACCTCGGGCTGGCCGCGCGCATGATGGAGGGCAAGAAGACCCTGACCGAATACCGGCGGTTGATGGTCGCGGTGGGTTGGATGTCGCTGCTGGCCGGGACCTGCCAGATCGACCTGGGGCAACCCCGGGCGGCAGCCGCGCGCCTGCGATTGGCGCGTGAGATCGCCGACGAGGCGGGCCACCCCGAGATCGCGGCCTGGTGCCTCGAAACCTCGGCCTGGAGCCACCTGACCGCTGCGGATTTCCCAGCGGCGGTGCAACTTTCGCGAGCGGCCCAGGCGATCGCGCCGACCACCTCCTCGGCCTTCATCCAGGCAACCGCGCAGGAGGGGCGAGCCCTGGCGCGCCTGGGCGACGCGCCCGGCACCTACAACGTGCTGCGTCGAGTGGCCCGGCTCGTCTCCGGTCTCCGCGTCCCCGACCGACCCGAACACCACTTCCGCTACGACCCCGCTAAATCCGACGCCTACGTGGCGACCACGCTGGCCTGGATCGGCGACCCCGCCGCCGAAACCTACGCCCGTCACGTCCTGACCGAACTGGCCGACTCGGCCTCGACTCGCCCCCGCCGAATCGCCACGGCCAACATCGATCTCGGCCTCGCGCTCGTGGCGGCAAACAAGCCCGACGAGGCCGCCCACGTCACCCTCACCGCGGTCACCTCGGGCCGCCTGGTCCCCTCCAACCTCTGGCGAGTCACCGAGGTGGTAGCCGGCATCGAACACCGAGATCCGCCCGACGCCGCAGGAATCCGAGACGCGATCCGCGACCTCTACCGCCGACCGGAACCACCGCGCGCCAACTGATTCGGCCGATCGATCCCGACGGCTCGTCGCGATCGATCACGAGCGCTGCTCGACGGAGAGGCCGAAGAGGGTTGCGGCGGGTTGTGGTGGGGTGAGGTTGTTGAGGGCTTCGACTATTCGGCGTTCTTCCCAGCGGAAGTGGGATTCGAGGATTGCTGAGAGGCCGGATAGTTCGCGTTGGATGGTGGGGGCGGTTTCGGGGGTGAGGGTGGTCAGGAGGGTGTCCAGTTTGCGGATGATGTTGGCTACCAGGACGTGGTCTTCGCGGAGTTCGGAGAGGACGGGGGTTAGTTCGGGGAAATGGCGGGATAGTTCGGCGAAGGCGGTGTTGTCTTCGCTGGTGTGGTGGTTGGTGAGGGCTTGGCAGAAGGCTGTGCAGTGGGCTTGGAGGGTGGTGGGGCGGGAGGGGGCGCCGGTGATGTAGGCGTCGAGTTCGGTTGTGAGGCGGGATAGTTCGGTGCGAAGCCAGTTGTGGACTTCGATTAGTTCGTGGCCGAGGGCTTGGGCGCGGTCCGCGCGGGAGTTGGTTCGGGGCATGAGGGGTCCTTTGATCGAGGAGTGGTGGCGCGGCTCGACCGCTGGCGAAAAAAGAGGGTCGGCGCTGCCGGTGAATTGGTGTGCTGCTCACGCGCGTAGGAGACGCGCGGGGAACGGGGTCAGACGACCCGGATGTGTGGACCCATGGCAGCCTCCTCGATCACGGTGCCTCCATGCCGACCGCCGTCCACTTGGCGGCGTCACGCGACACCGCCGACAAGAATACCTGGACCGTCGGCGGCGACGAGTCAGCGTGTTATCCGACGGAGAACGGCAGTTTCGCGCCCAGGTCGGTTCGCTGCGCGGCGGACGGGCTGCGTCGGCCGGTGCCGATGAGGAGCGCGTCCTCGTCGGAGAAGGTTCGAGGGAATGCGGTGCCGGTGATCTGCTCCAGCATTTCGCGGGTCCGGGAGAGGCTCTCGGCAGGTGGGTGCGGCACCCCTGGCAGGTGTGCTCGCAGGTCGAGGTGGTGCAGGGTCCATTCCAGGACGTAGGCGTCGAGATAGTCGGCGGCGGTGAGGACTTGGTCGCGGGTGCTCACCCGCAGGGTCGGGTCGCACAGTGTGGCGGCGCGGCCCGCGGCCGAGCCGACGTCGTCGAGATGGAATTTCAGTAGGGCCGGGTCCTCGTACGCGGCGGCCAGGCGGACCGTGAGCGCATCGAGTGGGTCGTCGCCGGTCGGCGGTTTCGCGGCGACCTCCCAATACGTCACCGCGTCGCGGGTCGGTTCGGCCTCGGCGGGCGTGACGAGGGTGATCAGCACGTCCTGTGCGTCGATGATCAAGTGGCACACCAGGTCCCGCACCAGCCAGCCGGTACAACCGGAGGGCTGGGCGAAGTCCTCGTCCGAGAGGTCGGCGACCGCGGTGCGCAATGCTGTCCACGACTGCGAGAAGAGGTCCACCATCGCCAAGCTAGCAGCCGCGGGGGTTGCTACGCCGTCGGTGCTGGCTGCAAGCGGTCGCGGAGATAGGCGAGGATCTCGTCCCGGGCCTTGATAGTGGGGTGGCCGTCTTCGTCGACCAGGTGCGCGGTCACCACGCTGTGCGGTGTCTTGACGATGTGCTCGAAGAAGGGCGGGGGCTTGGGGTTGGCATGCTCGCCGGAGATGACCCGGCCGTCGAATCGATCGCCTAGGAGTTGGGTGTAGGCCGCGAAACGCTGGCCGGTGCACCACTTGTCATTGTCGAACCGGTAGGCCAGGGCGCGCAGGTCGTCGCGTTCGAACCGCTCCGCGATCGCCGTCGCGTCCTCGGGCGACAACTCCAGACCCGCCGGATCGTCGAGCGGAAGCGACGGATGGTTGATGACCGGGGCGATAACCGCCGGTTCCAGAGTCATGGTGAGCGCGAAGTTCCCGGTGAAGCACATGCCCACCGCACCGACGCCGGGACCACCGGATTCGGCGTGGGCCAAGCGGGCGAGGGCGCGCAGCCAGACGGCGATCGGGCTGGTGCCGCCGCCGGCGAAGGCGCGGAATTCCTTGCTGACGCACGCCTTCCGCATGATGGGCTCGCTGAGCTCGACCGACGGGTACGCGCCGTCGACGCCGAACAGCGACGGGATGTAAACGGTGAATCCCGCGTCGCGCACCCAGCGGGCGAAGCGCGCCACGTCCGGGCTGATGCCGGGCATCTCGGGCATGATGACCACCGCGGGGCCGGTGCCCGCGACGTAGACGGTCTTGTCGTCGCCCTCGAGACTGATCACTCGCTTGGTGAAATCAGCGAGACTGTCATCGCCCGTTGAGTTTTCGAATTCCACAGTGGGATGTTAACCGTGGATGTACCGAACCAAGGCCTCACGCTCGGTTTCCAGTTCGGAGATCTGGCTTTTGACCACGTCGCCGATGCTGATCACGCCGATCATCCGCCCGTCCCGCAGGACCGGTAGATGGCGGATGCGGTGCTCGGTCATCCTGGCGTTGAGGGTCTCCACATCGTCATCGGGCGCGCAGGTGTGGACCGCCGCGGTCATGATCGAGCTGACGGGCGCGTCCAAGAGGTCCGCGCCGTGAGTGTGCAGGCGGCGCACGATGTCTCGTTCGGACACGATGCCCGCGATGCTGACGTCGTCGGCCGAGACGACCACCGCGCCCACATTGTGCGCCGACAGCACTCTGAGCAGTTCGCGCACAGTCGCATCCGGTGCAATCGTGACTACGCCGCTGCCCTTCCGGCGCAGAATTTCCGAGATTCGCATATGTCCACCGCCCAACGCTCGGGACTACCAACGGCTACCAGGATGACTCCGATGACCGAGCGTGAACAGCAACGATTACGAACGGATGCCTAACTTGAACCAAGAGCATCGAGGGCGGATTCGATGGCGCGGTGGAAGGTCGGATAGGCGAGGATCATCTGGCGCAGGGTCGCCGTCGGCACCTCGGCGTGGACCGCGACGGCCAAGGCGCTGAGCACTTCTCCGCCCTGCGGCCCGGCCGAGGTCGCGCCGACGAGCACACCGCGGTCGGCATCCTCGACGAGTTTGATGAAGCCGTCATTGCCCGCTTTGTGGATCCAACCGCGCGTGGAGGCAGGCACTTCCGTGCATCCGGTGCGAATGTGCAGTCCGGCGTCGCGGGCCTGCGCCTCGGTCATACCGACCGCCCCGACTTCCGGATCGGTGAACGTCACCCGCGGCACGGCACGATACTGGGCCACCTCGGTTCCGTGGCCGAGGATGTCCTGCGCCGCGATCCGCGCCTGATACATGGACACATGGGTGAAAGCGCCCTCGCCCGCGATATCGCCGATGACCCAGACCCCGTCGGTCGCCCGCATCCGGTTGTCGACGGGGATTGACTTGGCACTCTCGTCCAGCCCGACCGCCCCGATTCCCAAGGCCGCCAGATCGGTTCGCCGTCCCGTGGCGACCAGCAGGCGTTCGGCGCGCAGCGACTCACCATTGTCGAGTTCGAGGGTGAACTCCCGGCCATCATGGCGAACGGCGCTGCCGCGCACACCGGAGCGCACGTCGATGCCCTCCCGCTCGAACACCTTCGCCAGCAGCTCCCCCGCCTCGGGCTCATCCCGCGGCAGCAGCCGCCCCACCACACTCACCCGAGTCCCGAAGCGCGCGAGGATCTGCGCGAACTCCACCCCCACCGGTCCCCCGCCGAGCACGATCAACGACTCCGGCGCCTCGGTAACCGTCACCGCCTCCCGATTCGTCCAATGCGGCGTCCCAGCCAGCCCATCCAAGGGCGGAACCGCCGGAGCCGTCCCGGGATTCAGCACGATCCCACGCCCCGCTCGGAACACCCGATCCCCCTGATCGGTCGTCACGGTCACCTCGCCGGGCGCGGTGATCTTCCCCCAACCGCGCACGAACGTCCCACCGGCCTTCTCGAACCGCTCAACCGCGACCGTATCGTCCCAATCATCGGTGGCCTCCTCGCGAATCCGCTTCGCTACCGGCCCCCAATCGGCCGTCACGACCGCCGCCCCCGCCATCCCATCCACTCGCCGTGCCTCGGCGAGCAGCCCCGCCGACCGCACCATGATCTTGGTGGGAACACAGGCGTAGTAAGGACATTCACCGCCCACCAGCCGCCCCTCGACCCCCACGACGTTGAGCCCGGCCCGAGCCACCCGGGTAGCCAGATCCTCACCGCCCGGTCCCATTCCGATGACGACGACATCCACGGATTCGGCTGGCACTAGCTCTCCTTCGTTCGGCGACCCGCTACGACGCTATCGCCCGTGCTGGGAGTCGAAGGTGAAGACCCGCCCGCCCAGCAGCAATTGGCTGCCGGGCTCCAGCACGGTCGCGTGGCCGGGGGTGGCGCGGATCCAGTCGGATCGGCCCGGTGGGCGGATGTGGGTGCCGTTGGCGGAGCCGCGGTCCATTACCAGGACATCCCATTCGACCAAGCGGATTTCGGCGTGGACGCGTGACATGCCTCCGGAGGCATCGGGGATGCGGATCGCCTGTGCGCCGCGGCGCACCTGCTTGGAGCGCTCGGGTTCGCGGCCGATCACCAGATCGGAGTCCAGGACATAAGAGGTCCCATCGTCGAGCAGCAGCACGCCGAGCGGCGGGCGGATGCCCTCGGTCAGTACCAGGGTGAGCTGCTCCATGCGGATTCCGCACACCGCGCAGAACGACACCCGCGGATCGTTGAGATGTCCTTTCGCGCATTTGTATCCGTGCACCAGCGTTCCCACCGCCGGAGTTGCGGGCGTTGCGACTTTGCGCGCGCTGCCGGAATTCGGTTCCGGGCGAGCGGGTTCGGGCTGGCCGTTGCGCGGTTCCGGCTCGCGTACGCGAGGGCCGGAATCCACCCGCGCCCGGCGAAGTCCGGCTCCGCCACGGCGAGCGGGCTTTTCGGATTTCTCTCCCAGCCACAGCACAGCGCCCGAGCCCGGCATCCGGCCGGAGTTCAGCGACCACACACCCGGCTGGGGCAGATCCTCGCGTGGTGTCCCCTCGTCCACGAATACCGCGGCCGCCCGCATCGGCGCGGGGCTGACCACGCGGTCGACGGTGAATCCCGCGTCGCGGCCGTGCAATACCTCGCGATGGTCTTCGCCCTCGAGTACCGCGGTGACCCGCCCGTGCAGGAATACGGCCAGTCCGCGATTGCCCGGCGTGAGTACACCGAACTCGACCCGTTCCTCGTCGTCGCGCGCCATGAGCCAGGTGCTCACCAAGCGCGCGAAGGTGCGCCCGGTCCGCCGGGTCTCCCGCGAGGCCGCCTCGACGACCATCTCGAGCAGCTTGTCCAGCACCGCGACCGGCTCGGACTCGGCGGTCAGCGCCCGCGAATCGCGGTGGGCCACAACCACGACCACGCCGTCCAGGCTGGCCACCAGATGCCGCCCCGGCACCACCTCCACACGGCCGGTCATATCACCCGGCCCCCGTTGTACCGCCAACGCGGCAGCAGCACCCGGATCGGACCGTTGACGAACGACCAGAACACCAGCCAGGTCAGCGTGAAATCGATGCCGAAGGCGAGCGCGCCCGGCCGCAGATTCCGCGGCAGCACGATCGTCGTGTAGCGCACCAGCATCCACATCAGCAGACCCTCGTTCACGATGGTCACCAGCCCGAACAGCGTCGGCCAGTCCTTGTCCCATCGGAACTGCTGGAGCCCGTGATACAGCAACTCCCACCCCACACCGACCAGTATCACCGCGGTCAGCACCGTGAGGGTCACGCGGTAACCCTGCGCCACCGACAGCCTGCCCATCGGCAGCAGTGGCGTCAGCACCGCCGCGACCAGCAACCCGATCACGCCGAGCACCAGCACGCGAGTCTGTATGCGCCCGTTCAGCGTCGGAGTCATGCCGCGATCTTCCGGTCGTTGACCCACAGCCACCACTGCCGCACCGACCGCCAGGGCGTCAACCGCCCGCAGAACCCCAGCCCGGCCAGATCGTCGGCGATCTCCAACGCCGCGTACTGCAACCCGAGGAACGAGTCCACCGCGGCGAAATAACCACCCAGCGTGGCGCTGCCCGAGGCATAGATGCGTCCGTTCCCGCTGCGCGTCCCGATCAGCTCGAAGGTCCGGTCCACATCCAGCCGCCCGAGCGGATTGCGCCGCGCCCCCGCATGATCGAGCAGATCGGCCAGCAGCCGATGCTCGCGAATATCGGCCTCCAGGCCGGTGCAGTCGATGATGTAGTCGGCATGGGTGTCGATCGGATGCGACGGCAGCGGCAGCGCGGAATCCGATTCCGGCAACACCGTCGTCACCACCCCCGGCCGGGTCCGATCCGGCCGCAGATTCCGCGCCGACCCGACCATCACCTGATACCACCCCTGCGCCCGCCCCCGCGCCAGCTGCTCCTGCCAGGCCGCGCGCTTGGGAGTCGTGGTGCCGCCCATGGTCTTCAACGCCTCGGCCCGCTCGCGCCCCTCGAGCTTGCGCAACTTCTGCTTGAGCTGTCCACCGAAGGCGGCCTTGGGAAAATTGAACGCCTGATACGCCCAGCCGTCGCCGCCCGCCCGCCGCGCCAATCCACTGGGCCCGTGCGGCCCGGACACATAGGTCCGGAACAGATGCAGGATCTGAGTGTTCAACCGCAGCCGATCCCGGTCATCGATCAGCCGTTGCAGCACCCGGCTGGCAACGATCCCGCTGCCGCGCACCATGACCGTCCCCGGCCGCCGCTGCAATGCCTCGTACACGTGCTCGTGCGGCTCGTAGGCGTTCACCACCCGCGTCGGATCGCGATACCGCTCCCGATACTCCTGCAGATCCGGCAGCAGCCGCAGCCCCGGATACCCCACCGCGATATGAACATGGCTGCTGCGGAACGCGATTCGCTTGGTCGCCGACCGTCCCTCGGGCGGCGTGAAGATGGTGTAGTACCCGCCCCCGTACCTTCTGCGCACCATGCGTACTTGCCCCTTGTGCAAGGACCGCGCGAACTCCACCCGCTGGAACTCCCGCTCCAGCGCCATGAACACCTGCCCCGCCCGCGGCGTGTAGTAATCGACCAGAACCGGCTCGGTCAGCACATTCCACAGCGGTTTCAGCGATTTGTCCGCTATCGCCTCTCTGACCGCATACGACGGAAACCCCCACAAATTGTCCGGCGTCCCACCCGAGTCGCTGCGCAACCGCTCCCCGCGCGGAATCTGCGACATCCGGGTCAGGTACTCGTAGGACGCCCACGGGACATCCTGCGGCCCCAGCACCGCCATCGCCGCCCCCGGCACCCCGTAGATCCGCAACGCGTCGAACAGCGTGAACGACCCCAGCCCGCTCCCCACCGTCACCAGCGGCACATCGAGGACCGGAATCCCGGCCTGCCCCACCAACTCATCGGTCCAGACGTCGGTTTCGATGAGGCGTTGCGTGATGTCTCCCCTCATTTGCCGGATGCTACCGGTCAGCTCTTACCGATAGCCTGCCAACGACTTATTGCGAGACAGGCGATTCCGCGACGCGCCCACGAGTTCGAGCGAAGCTGCCCCGCGCGCCCCCACCAGCGACGTAGCATGCGGAACGTGGCCGAAGCCAAACGCCCCGCCGCGGTGCGGGTCCTCGTCTACAGCAATGACGCCGATACCCGGAGCCAGGTGATGCTGGCCCTGGGCAGACGGCCGCATCCGGAGTTGCCGCCCATCGAGTACCTCGAGGTGGCCACCGGACCGGTCGTGATCGAGCGCATGGACGCGGGTGATCTGGATCTGCTGATCCTCGACGGCGAGTCGGCCCCCACCGGCGGGCTGGGCCTGGCCAAGCAGCTCAAGGACGAAATCGTCGACTGCCCACCGATAGTCGTGCTGACCGGCCGCCCCGACGATGCCTGGCTGGCCAATTGGTCGCGCGCCGAGGCCGCGGTCTCGCATCCCATCGACCCGATCCGGCTCACCGATGCCGTGCTCGGTGTGCTCGGCGGTAGCTTCGCGGCCTGACTCGCCAGCCTCGCGGCCCTGATTCGGGGCCGATCTTCGCCAGCCCGGCGAACAGGGCATATCCACGTCACGTGACATCCGCGATTGCGTCGATTCGGTCATAAAAGACCGTTCCGAATTCGATCAAACGCAATCGCGAATCGTCATGTATCTTCTGGTCCGGGTTGTAATCTGTGCCGTAGCTCACACGAGCGCGGGCATCGGTATCAATGACGATCACACCGAATCAATGACACCGCCGCCTCACTCGCTGCTGCCATCCGAAGTGCGTTGTCCAGCTCGCAGGAGGGGTAGTTCCGTTGTGAATATAGAAGTGCCGACCCTTGTACTCGGTGCGGTCGCCGCCGCGTTCGGGGTGTTCTCGATCTTCCTGGCGGCCCTCATCGGCCCCAAGCGCTACAACCGGGCCAAGCTCGAAGCCTACGAATGCGGTATCGAACCCACGCCCCACGCCGTCGCCGGCGGGCCGGGAAACGCAGCGGGCCAACGCTTTCCGGTCAAGTACTACCTGACCGCCATGCTGTTCATCATCTTCGACATCGAGATCGTGTTCCTCTACCCGTGGGCCGTGCACTTCGATGCGCTCGGTGTGTTCGGACTGGCGGCGATGGCGTTGTTCATCTTCAACGTCTCGGTCGCCTACGCCTACGAGTGGCGGCGCGGCGGGCTCAGCTGGGACTGATTGGCGCACAACGGGTATCGCGCCACCGGTTGGTTCGATGACAAGCGCCGATCCACGTACAAGACGCCCCGCACTCGCCGGGGCGTCCCGATCCGGGAGATGTAGTCCGACATGGGTCTCGAGGAGAAACTGCCCAGCGGGTTCCTGCTGAGCACGGTGGAAGATTTGGCCGGCTATCTGCGCAAGAGTTCGCTGTGGCCGGCGACGTTCGGCTTGGCGTGCTGCGCGATCGAGATGATGGCCACCGGCGGCGGGCGATTCGATATCGCCCGCTTCGGCATGGAGGCGTTCCGCGCCTCCCCGCGCCAGGCCGATCTCATGATCGTGGCGGGCCGGGTGAGCCAGAAGATGGCCCCGGTGCTGCGCCAGGTCTACGACCAGATGACCGAACCGAAATGGGTGCTGGCCATGGGCGTCTGCGCATCCTCGGGCGGCATGTTCAACAACTACGCCATCGTGCAGGGCGTCGACCACATCGTGCCGGTCGACATCTACCTGCCCGGCTGCCCGCCGCGGCCGGAGATGCTGTTGAACGCGATCCTGAAGCTGCACGAGAAGATTCAGGAAATGCCGCTGGGCGTCAATCGCGAGGAAGCCATTCGCGAGGCCGAGCGCGCGGCGCTCGCCAGCACCCCGACCATTCAGCTGAAGGGGCTGCTGCGATGAGCTTCGACTCACCCACAGGCACGGAATCTCCCCCGGAGGATGCCGTGAAACCACACGGTGAAGACAATGCGTCCCATCCCTACGAGCCGGACGAAACCCCCGCTGCCGCACCGGAATCACCGGCTGCGGCCGCTCCCGTCGATGAGGTCATCGGGGTGCGGCGCGGCATGTTCGGCGTCGCGGGCACCGGCGACACCTCCGGCTACGGCCGCCTGGTGCGCACCATCAAACTGCCCGGCGGCACCCCGCCGCCCTACGGCGGCTACCTCGACGAGATCGTGGTGGAACTGCGAAACGCGTTGACCGCGGCCCGCTTCGAGGAGGCGATCGAGCGGATCATCGTCTTCCGCGGCGAGCTCACGCTGCACGTGCGCCGCGAGCACCTGCTCGAGGTGGCCAAGACGCTGCGCGACCACGAGGCGCTGCGCTTCGAGCTGTGCCTGGGCGTCAGCGGGACGCACTACCCCGACGACAAGGACCGCGAACTGCACGCGGTCTACGCCCTGAACTCCATCACCCACAACCGCCGGGTGCGGCTGGAAGTCTCGGTGCCCGACGCCGATCCGCACATCCCGTCGCTGTACCCGGTCTATCCGACCACCGACTGGCACGAGCGGGAGACCTACGACTTCTTCGGCATCCTGTTCGACGGTCACCCTTCGCTGACCCGCATCGCCATGCCCGACGACTGGCGTGGCCACCCGCAGCGCAAGGACTATCCGCTCGGCGGAATCCCGGTCGAATACAAGGGCGCGCGCATCCCGCCGCCCGATGAGCGGAGGTCGTACTCCTGATGAACGACATCGACACCAAGTCCCAGTCCGCCACCGCGGAGCGACCCGAACGAGCGGTCACCGTCGTCGGCAATGACTGGGACGAGATTCGCAATGCCCTCGACGGGGTCGCCGAGGAACGCATCGTCGTGAACATGGGCCCGCAGCACCCCTCCACGCACGGGGTGCTGCGGCTCATTCTCGAAATCGAGGGTGAGACCGTCACCGAGGCGCGCTGCGGCATCGGCTACCTGCACACCGGGATCGAGAAGAACCTCGAGTACCGGCCGTGGGTGCAGGGCACCACCTTCGTCACCCGCATGGACTACCTGTCGCCGTTCTTCAACGAGACGGCGTACTGCCTGGGCGTGGAGAAGCTGCTCGACATCACCGACGATATTCCCGAGCGCGCCAATGTCATTCGCGTCATGCTCATGGAGCTCAACCGCATCTCCTCGCATCTGGTGGCGCTGGCCACCGGCGGCATGGAGCTGGGTGCGCTGACCCCGATGCTGTTCGGGTTCCGCGAGCGCGAACTCATCCTGGACGTGTTCGAGACCATCACCGGCCTGCGCATGAACCACGCCTACATCCGGCCCGGCGGCGTCGCCCAGGATCTGCCCGATGACGGCGTGCAGAAGGTGCGCGAGCTGCTGGACCTGCTGCCGAAGCGGTTGCGGGACATGGAGTTGCTGCTCAACGAGAACCCCATCTGGAAGGCCCGCACCCGCAATGTCGGCTACCTGGACCTGACCGGCTGCATGGCGCTCGGCGTCACCGGACCAGTGCTGCGGGCCACCGGGCTGCCGCACGATCTGCGCAAGTCCCAGCCCTACTGCGGTTACGAGAACTACGAATTCGACGTCCAGGTCGACACCGGCTGCGACTGCTACGGCCGCTACCTCATCCGCGTGAACGAGATGAAGGAGTCGGTCAAGATCGTCGAGCAGTGCCTCGACAAGCTGCGGCCGGGCCCGGTCATGGTGGAGGACAAGAAGATTGCATGGCCTGCCGACTTGCAGCTCGGGCCGGACGGACTCGGCAACTCGCCCAAGCACATCGGCAAGATCATGGGCACCTCCATGGAGGCGCTCATCCACCACTTCAAGCTGGTGACCGAGGGGCTGCGCGTCCCGCCCGGTCAGGTCTATGTGGCGGTGGAATCCCCGCGCGGTGAGCTGGGCGTGCACATGGTGTCCGACGGCGGCACCCGGCCGTATCGGGTCCACTACCGCGACCCCTCCTTCACGAATCTGCAAGCGGTGGCGGCGATGTGCGAGGGCGGCCTGGTCGCCGACGTGATCGCCTCCGTCGCCTCCATCGACCCGGTGATGGGTGGTGTCGACCGTTGACCGAGATCCTTTTGAACCTGACCGTGCGCCCGATCCCGTACCCGGAGAAGGTGCACGACCGGCTGCAGGTGGAGGCGCAGGAGATCATCGCGCGCTACCCGCAGTCGCGTTCGGCACTGCTTCCCCTTTTGCACCTGGTGCAATCGGTGGAGGGGTACGTGTCGGGCACCGGCATCGAATTCTGCGCCGAGCAGCTGGGATTGACCGATGCCGAGGTCACCGCGGTGGCCACCTTCTATTCGATGTACCGGCGCACGCCCACCGGTGACTATCACGTCGGTGTCTGCACGAACACACTGTGTGCGGTCATGGGCGGGGACGAGATCCTCGCGGAACTCAAGCAGCACTTGGGGATCAAGCACGGGGAGACGACCGCCGACGGCGCGGTCACCCTCGAGCACATCGAGTGCAATGCCGCCTGCGATTACGCGCCCGTGGTGATGGTCAACTGGGAGTTCTTCGACAACCAGACCCCGGAATCGGCCAAGGAACTGGTGAATTCGCTGCGGCGCGGCGAGCCGGTGACCGGATCGCGCAGCGGCATCCCGCTGTGCACCTTCCGCGAGACCGCGCGCATCCTCGCCGGATACGAAGACCAGCGGCCCGGGGCCACCGATGGTGCGGCCGGGCCCGCGACCCTCGCCGGTCTGCAGGTCGCCGAACAGGATTCGACCGACGGAGGCGCTCAGTGACGACCGCTCTCACCCCCGTCCTGTCCAAGCACTGGGCAGATCCCGAGGGCTGGACCCTGGAGGCGTATCGCCGCCAGGGCGGCTACCGGGCGCTGCCCAAGGCGCTGAAGATGCAGCCGGACGAGGTCATCGCCACGGTCAAGGACTCCGGTCTGCGCGGCCGCGGCGGCGCGGGGTTCCCGACCGGCATGAAGTGGGGCTTCATCCCGCAGGGCCCCGGACCCGAGGGCGCGCCGACCAAGCCGCACTACCTGGTGGTCAATGCCGACGAGTCGGAACCCGGTACCTGCAAGGACATTCCGCTCATGCTGGCGACGCCGCACACCCTCATCGAGGGCGTCATCATCGCCGCCTACGCCATCCGCGCCTCGCACGCGTTCATCTACGTGCGGGGCGAAGTCGTGAATGTGCTGCGCCGGTTGCAGGCCGCGGTCCAACAGGCTTATGCAGCAGGCTATCTCGGGCAGAACATCCAGGGCTCGGGCTACGACCTGGAGATCGTGGTGCACGCCGGGGCGGGCGCGTACATCTGCGGTGAGGAGACCGCGCTGCTGGATTCGCTCGAGGGTCGCCGCGGCCAGCCGCGCCTGCGTCCCCCGTTCCCGGCCGTGGCGGGTCTCTACGCCTGCCCGACCGTGGTCAACAATGTGGAATCCATTGCGTCCGTGCCGTCCATCATCGCCAATGGCGTGGACTGGTTCCGGTCCTTCGGCACCGAGAAGTCGCCGGGGTTCACCCTTTACTCGCTCTCGGGTCACGTGACGCGACCGGGGCAGTATGAAGCGCCCCTCGGAATCACGTTGCGGGAGTTGCTGAAATACGCGGGCGGCATCCGCAAGGGCCACAGCCTGAAGTTCTGGACCCCGGGCGGCTCCTCCACCCCGATCTTCACCGACGAGCACCTCGACGTCGCCCTCGACTACGAGGGTGTCTCGGCGGCGGGGTCGATGCTGGGCACCAAGGCGCTCCAGATCTTCGACGACACCACCTGTGTCGTGCGCGCGGTGCTGCGCTGGACCGAGTTCTACGCCCACGAATCCTGCGGCAAGTGCACCCCCTGCCGCGAGGGCACCTACTGGCTGGTCCAGCTGCTGCAGCGCCTGGAGAACGGCCAGGGCCACGAAACCGATCTGGCCAAGCTGGCGGATATCGCCGACAACATCAACGGCAAATCCTTCTGCGCCCTCGGTGACGGCGCGGCCAGCCCGATCTTCTCCTCCCTGAAGTACTTCCGCGACGAGTACGCCGAGCACATCCGCCTCGGTGCCTGCCCGTTCGACCCGGCCCGGTCCACCGTCTGGGCCCAAGGAGCGCGATGACCTCGACAGTGAGCTCCACAACCGGCGGCGGGGTGGCACCCGCCGACATGGTGACCGTAACCATCGACGGCACAGAGGTTTCCGTGCCCGCGGGGACGCTGGTGATCCGGGCCGCCGAGCTCATCGGCACCCAGATCCCGCGCTTCTGCGACCACCCGCTATTGGACCCGGTCGGCGCGTGCCGGCAGTGCCTGGTCGAGGTCGAGGGGCAGCGCAAGCCCGTCGCCTCCTGCACCCAGGTCGTTGCCGACGGCATGGTGATCCACACCCAGCTGTCCTCCCCCGTCGCCGCCAAATCGCAGGAGGGGGTGATGGAGCTGCTGCTCATCAACCATCCCCTCGACTGCCCGGTGTGCGACAAGGGCGGTGAGTGCCCGCTGCAGAACCAGGCCATGTCCAATGGCCGCGCCGAATCCCGCTTCGACGGCGAGAAGCGCACCTACCCCAAGCCGATTCCGCTGTCGGCGGCCATTCTGCTGGATCGGGAGCGTTGTGTGCTGTGCGCGCGCTGCACCCGGTTTTCGCAGCAGGTGGCCGGTGATCCGTTCATCGAATTGATGGATCGCGGTGCGCTGCAACAGGTCGGCATCGCGGCCGGGGAGCCGATGGACTCCTACTTCTCCGGCAACACCGTGCAGATCTGCCCGGTCGGCGCGCTCACCGGCAGCACCTACCGGTTCCGGGCACGGCCGTTCGACCTGGTGTCGAGCCCGGCGGTGTGCGAGCACTGCGCGTCCGGTTGCGCGCAGCGCACCGACCACCGGCGCGGCAAGGTCATGCGGCGGCTCGCCGGTGACGATCCGCAGGTCAATGAGGAATGGAACTGCGACAAGGGACGTTTCGCGTTCGCCTACGCCACCGAGCGGGACCGGCTCACCACGCCGCTGGTCCGCAGCTGGGACGGCAGTCTGCAGCCCGCGTCGTGGTCGGAGGCCATCAACGCGGCCGCGCGCGGATTGGCCTCGGCGCGCGGCAATGCCGGTGTGCTGCTGGGCGGCCGCGTCACCCTCGAGGACGCCTACGCCTACTCGAAGTTCGCGCGAGTCGCGTTGAACACCAACGACATCGACTTCCGGGCACGCGAGCACTCCGGCGAGGAAGCCGACTTCCTGGCCGCCCGCATCGCCGGACAAGGCATCACCGTCGATTACGCGGCGCTGGAGCGGGCACCGTTCGTGCTCCTGGTCGGCTTCGAGGCCGAAGAGGAATCGCCGATCGTGTACCTGCGGCTGCGCAAGGCGGCCCGTAAGAACGGGACACCGATCTACTCGCTCGCCCCGTATGTGACGCGGGGTCTGCAGCGGATGTCGGGCACCCTGCTGCTCACCGCGCCCGGCGCGGAGCCGCACGTGCTCGAATCCATTCGGACCGGCGAAACCGATGAGACCACAGCCGGTTACACGCGTCTGGGCGAGGTGGCCTCGCTGCTGCGCGAGCCCGGCGCGATCATCCTCGTGGGTGAGCGGCTCGGCGGCATCCCGGGCGGATTGTCCGCTGCGGCCCGCCTCTCCGACGAGACCGGGGCGGCGCTGGCCTGGATTCCCCGGCGGGCCGGTGAACGCGGCGCCCTGGAGGCGGGCGCTCTCCCGGTCCTGCTGCCCGGCGGGCGGCCCGTCGCGGATCCCGTTGCGCGCCACCAGGTTCGGGAGGCCTGGAACTGCGAGGAGCTGCCTCAGACCCCGGGCCGGGACACCTCCGCGATCCTGGCCGCCGCACCGACACTGGGCGCGCTGCTCATCGGCGGTGTCGAGGTCGGCGACATGCCCGACCCGCATGCGGCGCTGCGGGCCATCGACGCCGCCAGCTTCGTGGTGTCGATGGAGTTGCGGCGCAGCGATATCAGCGACCGCGCGGATGTCGTCTTCCCGGTGGCCTCGGCCATGGAGAAGGCGGGCACCTTCCTCACCTGGGAGGGCCGGCACCGCCAGTTCGATGCCGCCCTGCGCGATTCCACCGTGCGCCGCGAGCCCGCGCCGATGGCCGAATACCGGGTCCTCGACGCTATCGCCGCGGACATGGGCATTCGCCTCGGACTGCCCGACGCGGCCAGTGCCCGCGCCGAATTGGCGGATCTGGGCGCGTGGGACGGCGCGGCCGCCGCGACGCCGGTGCACCGCCCGCATCCGATCGCGCAGCCGAATCCGGGCACCGCGGTGCTGTCGTCGTGGCGCATGCTCATCGACCGCGGCCGCTTGCAGGACGGCGAACCCAATCTGGCCGGGACCGCCCGCACCCCCGTGGTGCGGCTCTCGCCCCACACCGCCGCCGAAATCGGCGCCACCACAGGCGATCCGGTGACGGTCGGCAACGATCACGGCCACATCACCCTGCCCCTGGTCATCACCGAGATGCCCGATCGCGTGGTGTGGCTGCCCATGAATTCCCCCGGGTCGGACGTGCTGGTGCAACTCGGCACCACACCCGGCCACCTTGTGCGCATCCGTCGGGAGGACCACCGTGAGTGACCTGAGCATGTTCGGCCACGACCCGTGGTGGCTGGTGCTGGTGAAATCCATCGGCATCTTCGTATTCCTGCTGCTGACACCGATGCTCGCGGTGTACGCCGAACGCAAGATCGTCGCCTTCATGCAGATGCGCGTCGGACCCAACCGGGTCGGGCCGCGCGGCTCGCTGCAGTCCATCGCCGACGGCGTGAAGATGCTCCTCAAGGAGGACATCATCCCGGCCATCGTGGACAAGCCGATCTTCATTCTCGCGCCGGTGATTTCGCTGATTCCGGCCGTGATGGCGTTCGCGGTGATCCCGTTCGGTCCGCAGGTCACGATGTTCGGGCATAAGACCCAGCTGCAGCTGACCGATATGCCGGTGGGCGTGCTCTACATCCTGGCCATGGCCTCGGTCGGCGTGTACGGCATCGTGCTGGCGGGCTGGGCGTCGGGCTCGACCTATCCGCTGCTGGGCGGGCTGCGCTCCACCGCGCAGGTCATCTCCTACGAGATCGCCATGGCGCTGTGCTTCGCGGCGGTGTTCCTGCTCTCGGGCACCATGGCCACCTCGGGAATCGTGCAGGCGCAGTACGGAACGTGGTACGTCTTCCTGCTGCTGCCCTCGTTCCTGATCTACGCGGTGTCCATGGTCGGCGAGACCAACCGCGCGCCCTTCGACCTCCCCGAGGCCGAGGGCGAGCTGGTCGGCGGCTTCCACACCGAGTACTCCTCGCTCAAGTTCGCCATGTTCATGATGGCCGAGTACATCAACATGGCGACCGTCTCCGCGCTGGCCACCACGCTGTTCTTCGGCGGCTGGCACGCGCCGTTCCCGATCAGCCTGTGGGCGGGCGCGAACTCGGGCTGGTGGCCCATGCTGTGGTTCACCGCCAAGGTGTGGACGTTCCTGTTCGTGTTCATCTGGCTGCGCGGCACCCTGCCGCGACTGCGCTACGACCAGTTCATGAACCTGGGCTGGAAGCTGCTGATCCCGGTCTCACTGGCCTGGGTGATGTACGTCGCGACGCTGAAGGTGCTGGAGGACAACGGAACTCACATCCAGACGGCGGGCATGGTGATCGGCGGGATCGTGGTCGCGCTGGTGCTGATCGGATTGGTGCTGCGCGCCGGGCACGCCGGTGACGACCGCACCAAGGCATCGCCGGATCCGGATTCGACCCGGGCCTACTCCGATTTCCCGGTGCCGCCGATGCCCGCGGAACCGCCCGCGCCGACGGCGAAACCCGGTCTGCTGGAACCGCTCGGCGGGTTCCTGGTCACCGGCGCCACCATGTTCAAGAAGCCCAACACCGAGCTCTACCCCGAGGTGAAGACCCCGACCGCGCCGCGCTATCACGGCCGCCATCAGCTCAACCGGCATCCGGACGGCCTCGAGAAGTGCATCGGCTGCGAGCTCTGCGCGTGGGCCTGCCCGGCCGACGCCATCTACGTCGAGGGCGCGGACAACACCGAGGACGAGCGGTTCTCACCCGGTGAGCGCTACGGCCGCGTCTACCAGATCAACTACCTGCGCTGCATCGGCTGCGGCCTGTGCATCGAGGCGTGCCCGACGCGGGCGCTGACCATGACCAACGAATACGAGCTCGCCGACGACAATCGCGCGGACCTCATCTACGAGAAGCAGAACCTGCTCGCCCCGCTGCAGCCGGGCATGGTCGCCCCGCCGCACGCCATGTACCCGGGCGCGGACGAGGGGTCCTACTACCGCGGTGAGGTTCCCGGTGCGCCGAGCGAACTCGCCGGAGCCGAAGGGACGAAGAAATGATCGACCTCACGGCCCAGCAGACCCAGCAGATCGTGACGCACACCTCCGCCGGTGAGGCGGTGCAGTTCTGGATCCTCGCGGTGGTGGCGGTGGTCGGCGCGCTCGGCATGGTCTGCGCGCGCAAGGCCGTGCACTCGGCACTGTGCCTGGCGGCCACCATGATCACGCTGTCGGCGTTCTACATCGCCGAGAGCGCGCTGTTCCTGGGGATCGTGCAGATCGTCGTCTACACCGGCGCGGTCATGATGCTGTTCCTGTTCGTGCTCATGCTCGTCGGCGTGGATTCCGCCGAGTCGCTGCGGGAGACGCTGCGCGGGCAGCGGCTCGCGGTGATCATCGTGGGCATCGGATTCGGCATGCTGCTCATCGGCGGCATCGCGCGCGGGGTGACCGGCAAGAGCGTCGCCGAGACCGGGCCGGGCCTGGGCGGCAACGACACCATCGGCGCGCTGGCCGAGCTCATCTTCGTGCGCTACGTGTGGGCGTTCGAGCTGACCGGGTCGCTGCTCATCACCGCGACCATCGGCGCGATGGTGCTGGCACACCGCGAAAAGTTCGGGCCGCCTGCCGATCAGCGCACATTGTCGAAGGAACGGTTCCGGCAAGGCACGCGGGTCACGCCGCTGCCTACGCCCGGCGTATACGCCCGCCACAATGCCGTCGACGCGCCCGCGCGGCTGCCGGACGGGTCGTTCGAGGAGCTGTCGGTCAGCACCATCCTGCGGCACCGCCGCAATCGCGCCCACACCGAGGCCGTGGTGCTCACCGTCGGCAACGGGAACGGCGACGACCCGGCCCCGAACGGCAACGGCCACAACGGCAATGGCGCGAACGGCAACGACTCCCACGAGGAAGGCTTGCGGTGAATCCGGACAACTATCTGTATCTCTCGGCGCTGCTGTTCACCATCGGCGCGGCCGGAGTCTTGGTGCGGCGCAACGCCATCGTGGTGTTCATGTGCATCGAGCTCATGCTCAACGCGGTGAACCTGGCCTTCGTCACCTTCGCCCGGGTGCACGGCAATCTGGACGGGCAGGTGTTCGCGTTCTTCACCATGGTGGTCGCCGCGGCCGAAGTCGTCGTCGGACTGGCCATCATCATGAGCATCTTCCGTGCCCGCCGCTCGACCTCGGTCGACGACGCGAACCTGCTGCGGTACTGATATGGATACCGCGCAGATGATGCTGTGGCTGCTGCCGGCGCTGCCGCTGGCCGGGGCCGTGTTCCTGTTGCTGGTCGGCAAGTTCAGCGACAAGTGGGGGCATACGGTCGGAACGCTGATGGCACTGGGCTCCTTCGGGGTGGCGGTGTGGGCGTTCAGCGAGATGCTGGATCGGTCGAATGCCGAACGGGCCGTGCACTACACGCTGTTCGAGTGGGTGCCGGTCACCGGGTTGAAGGTGGACTTCGCGCTGCAACTGGATCAGCTGTCGATGTGCTTCGCGCTGCTGATCACCGGAGTCGGGTCGCTGATCCACATCTATTCGATCGGGTACATGGCCCACGATCCGGGGCGGCGGCGGTTCTTCGCCTACCTCAACCTGTTCCTGGCCGCCATGCTGGTGCTGGTCCTCGCGGGCAACTACCTGGTGCTGTACCTGGGCTGGGAAGGCGTCGGCCTGGCGTCCTACCTGCTGATCGGGTTCTGGTACCACAAGCCTTCCGCCGCAACGGCGGCCAAGAAGGCGTTCGTGGTGAACCGGGTCGGCGACATGGGACTGGCCATCGCGCTCATGATCATGTTCGCCACCTTCGGGTCCATCGACTTCGGGACCGTCTTCGGGGCTGCGGGACAGGCGAGCACCGGAACCCTCACGGCCATCGGGCTGCTGCTCCTGTTGGGCGCGTGCGGTAAGTCCGCTCAGGTGCCGCTGCAGTCCTGGCTCGGGGACGCGATGGAGGGTCCGACCCCGGTGTCGGCGCTCATCCACGCGGCAACGATGGTCACCGCCGGTGTGTACCTGATCGCGCGGTCCAATCCGATCTTCGATCTCGCGCCCGGTGCACAGGCTGCCGTAATGGCAGTCGGTGCAGTCACATTGCTGTTCGGTGCGATCGTCGGCTGCGCCAAGGATGACATCAAGAAGGCCCTGGCCGCTTCGACCATGAGCCAGATCGGGTACATGGTGCTGGCCGCCGGACTCGGGCCGGTCGGTTATGCGGCCGCGATCATGCACCTGCTGACCCACGGCTTCTTCAAGGCCGGACTGTTCCTCGGCGCGGGCTCGGTCATGCACGCCATGAACGACGAGACCGATATGCGGCGCTACGGCGGGCTGCGCAAGCTGCTGCCGGTCACCTACGTCACCTTCGGGCTCGGATACCTTGCGATCCTCGGTGTTCCGCCGTTCGCGGGATTCTGGTCCAAGGACCGGATCATCGAGGCGGCATTCGCGCACGGCGGGTTCGGCGGCATCGTCACCGGGATCGCGGCGCTGTGCGGCGCGGGTATCACCGCGTTCTACATGACCCGCGTCATGATCTTCACGTTCTTCGGGGAGAAGCGCTGGAAGGAAGACACGCATCCGCACGAGGCGCCCGCCTCGATGACCGGGCCGATGATTCTGCTGGCCTTCGGATCGGTGTTCTCGGGCATGATCTTCGCCTACGGGTCGTCGCTGACCAACTGGCTGGCCCCGGTCGTCGGTGAGCACCACGGCGAGCCGTTCATTCCGGCCTGGGCGATCACCTTCTTCGCGCTGGCGGTCGTGGCGGCGGGTATCTGGGTGGCCTACGACCAGTACTCGAGCAGCCCGATCCCCGAAACCGCCCCGGCCGCAACGCCGCTCGTGGAGGCCGCGCGCCGCGACCTGTACGGCGATGCCGCCAACGAGGCCGCGTTCATGCGTCCCGGCCAGCACCTGACCCGGTCGCTGGTCTTCGTCGACAACCGCGGCATCGACGGGCTGGTCAATACGACCGCGGCCGTTATCGGCGGACTGTCGGCCCGAATCCGGCGGGTGCAGACCGGATTCGTGCGCTCCTACGCCCTGTCCATGTTCACCGGCGCGGCCCTGGTGGTCGCCGCCCTGCTGGCGGTGAGGTTGTTTTGAGCGACTTTCCTTGGCTCACCACATTGTGGGCGGTTCCTCTGGCCGGGGCGGCGCTGTCGCTGATGTTCCCGGCGGGGTGGCGGACCGGCGTGCGGAGTTTCGCATTGTTGGTATCGGTCGGCACCCTGGGCATCGGGATCTGGCTGGCCACCCAGTTCGAGACCGGCGGCGAGCAGTACCAGTTCGTTGAAAAGCACGAGTGGATCCCGGCTTTCGGGGCGGGCTACACGCTGGGCATGGACGGCATCGCGCTGGTGCTGGTTCTGCTGACGGCCGGGCTGGTGCCGCTGCTGCTCATCGCGGGCTGGCAGGACGAGCGCGAAGTCGGCAGTGGGCCGCGGGTCGCGCACATCTATGTGGCGCTCACCCTGGTCGTCGAATCCATGGTGCTGATCTCGTTCACCGCGTTGGACATTCTGCTGTTCTACGTGTTCTTCGAGGTCATGCTCATCCCGATGTACTTCCTCATCGGCGGGTTCGGCCCGCGGACCGGGGATGTGACGGCGCGGCAGCAGCGCTCACGCGCGGCGGTGAAGTTCCTGCTGTACAACCTGTTCGGCGGGCTCATCATGCTGGCGGCGGTCATCGGGCTGTACGTCATCACCGCGCGGGACAAGCTGGGCAGCGGGGGCGGCGGGACCTTCGACTTCCGGACCGTGATGGAGGCCGCCAACTCCGGTCACCTCGGCGGGACGCCGGGAGTCTTGAACGCGCTGTTCCTCGGGTTCATGTTCGCGTTCGCGGTGAAGGCTCCGCTGTGGCCGCTGCACACCTGGCTGCCCGATGCCGCGGTCGCCGCGACGCCCGCCAGTGCGGTGCTCATGATGGCGGTGGTCGACAAGGTCGGGACCTTCGGCATGCTGCGGTACTGCCTGCTGCTGTTCCCCTCGGCCACATCGACTTACGCGCCGTTGATCAGCGTGCTCGCGGTGATCGGGATCATCTACGGGGCCTTGCTGGCCATCGGGCAGACCGATGTCATGCGGCTGATCGCCTACACCTCGATCTCGCACTTCGGTTTCATCATCCTCGGCATCTTCGCACTCACTACACAGGGCGGGACCGGGGCGACGCTGTACATGGTCAACCACGGCATCTCGACGGCGGCGCTGTTCCTGATCGCCGGATTCCTGGTGTCGCGGCGGGGTTCCCGGCTCATCGACTCGTTCGGTGGAGTGCAGAAGGTCGCGCCGATTCTGGCGGGCACCTTCTTCATCTCCGGTCTGGCCACGCTCTCGCTGCCCGGGCTCGCGCCGTTCATCAGTGAATTCCTGGTCCTGATCGGCACATTCACCCGGTACCCGGTGGCGGCGATCTTCGCGGCCTCGGCGCTGGTGCTCGCCGCGCTCTACGTGCTGTGGATGTACCAGCGGATGATGACCGGTCCGGTCAAGGAGGGCAATGAGCGCCTCTACGATCTGCTCCCGCGCGAGATGGTCGTCGTGGTGCCGCTGATCGTCGCGCTGCTGTTCCTGGGCGCGTATCCGAAACCGGCGCTGGACCGGATCGATCCGGCCGTCGCCCGGACCCTCACCACCATCGGACAGCACAATCCGGCCCCGGCCGTGCAGCCGGAAGCCGCCCAGACGAACACCGGAGGTGCCCAGAAATGAGTGGAGGTGTACTGCTCGCGGCGACCGTGCCCGCGCCGAGCATCGAGTACCGGGATCTGTCCCCGATGCTGATCGTGTTCGGGGTCGCGGTCG
Source organism: Nocardia sp. JMUB6875 (assembly GCF_041154655.1). Lineage (NCBI taxonomy): Bacteria > Bacillati > Actinomycetota > Actinomycetes > Mycobacteriales > Nocardiaceae > Nocardia > Nocardia sp. JMUB6875. The sequence continues at coordinate 5,208 of NZ_BAAFGR010000038.1, read as the reverse complement.
CGGGTGTGCTGGTGGAAGCCTTTGCGGCGCGGCGATTCCGGTACGTCATCCAGCTGGTGCTGGGGCTGGGCGGGTTGGCCGTGGCGCTGGGCGCGGTGATCGGGCTGCGTGACGTGCGGGAGACCGCAGTGGTGGGAGCGGTTGCCATCGACGGGGTTTCGCTGTTCCTGCAGGGCACGATTCTGGTGGTGGGCATTCTCGGGCTGCTGTTCATCGCCGAGCGGCGGGCCGACCGGATGCCGGTGCGCCGCGAAGGGCCCGGCACCTGGAGTCTGACCGCCTCGCGGGCCGGGGTGGACGGGTTCACCCCGCAGGCGGCCTCGACGCCGGGCAGTGCGGATGAAATCGCCGCCACCAAGGCCGGAGTCGCGACCACCGAGGTCTTCCCGCTGACGTTGTTCGCGATCGCCGGGCTCATGCTCTTCCCGGCCTCGAACGACCTGCTGACCATGTTCGTGGCGCTGGAAGTGTTCTCGCTGCCGCTGTATCTGCTGTGCGGGCTGGCGCGGCGTCGCCGTCTGCTCTCGCAGGAAGCGGCGCTGAAGTACTTCCTGCTGGGCGCGTTCTCGTCGGCGTTCTTCCTCTACGGCATGGCGCTGCTCTACGGCTACGCCGGAACCATCCGGCTGGAGGGGATCGCCGAAGCGGTCACCCGGGATGCCGGAAACTCGCACATCCTGGCCACTCTCGGGGTCGCGATGCTGGCGGTCGGGCTGCTCTTCAAGATCGGCGCGGTGCCGTTCCAGTCCTGGATTCCCGATGTCTACCAGGGTGCGCCGACCTCGATCACCGCATTCATGGCCGCCGCCACCAAGATTGCGGCAGTGGGTGCGATGTTGCGCGTGCTGTATGTCGCGGTGCCGGACCTGAAGAACGATTGGCGTCCGGTGCTCGCCGCCGTCGCCATCGCGACCATGGTCGTGGGCGCGATCCTCGCGGTCACCCAGACCGATATGAAGCGCATGCTCGCGTATTCCTCTGTCGCACACGCCGGTTTCATCCTGACCGCCCTCGTGGCGGCCACCACCTCCGGTGTCTCGTCCACGCTGTTCTACCTCGCCGTCTACGGCCTGGGCACGCTCGGCGCCTTCGCCGTTGTCAGCCTGGTTCGGGACGAAAACGGTGACGAGGCAACGGCTCTGCCCGACTGGGCTGGAATGGGTCGCCGCTCCCCCTGGTTGGCGACCATCTTCTCGTTGTTCCTGCTGTCCTTTGCCGGTATCCCGCTCACCAGCGGCTTCATCGCCAAGTTCGGTGTGTTCGCCGCGGCCACTGGCGGTGACGCGGCCACGCTGGTGATCGTCGGTGTCATCTCGAGCGCCATCGCGGCCTTCTTCTACATCCGTGTGATCGTGCTGATGTTCTTCACCGACCCGCCGGCAACCCCGCCGACGGTCGTCTACCCCACCATGACGAGCACGGTCATCGCCATCACCGCGGCGGCCACCCTGGTGCTCGGCATCTTCCCCCAACCCCTGCTCGACCTCGCAAAGAACGCCGCCAGCCTCACCCACTGATATCGGCAGAGAGACGGGCCCGCAGCGCAATTCGCGCCGCGGGCCCGTTTCGGTTTCTCGATCAGATGGCTATGCCCACCAGGTGACCGATCAGATAGGTGGTGATCATGGCCAGTGCACCGCCTGCAAGTACGCGCACGGTGGCGCGGGCGACGGGCGCCTGGCCCAGATGAGCGCCGACCGCGCCGGTGAGGGCCAGAGCCGCGAGGACCGCGGTCATGGTCAGCGGGACTCGGAGCGCGTGCGGGGTCAGGATCGCCAGCAGCGGGAGCAGGGCTCCGAGGGTGAACGACAGGGCCGAGGACAGGGCCGCGTGCAGCGGGTTTGTCAGTTCGTCGGGGTCGATGCCCAATTCGGCCTCGGCGTGGGCGGTGAAAGCGTCTCGGGCGGTGAGTTCTTCGGCGACCGCCTGGGCGGTGGCGGCGGACAGGCCCTTGGCACGGTAGATGGCCGCGAGTTCGGCCAGTTCTTCTTCGGGCTGTTCGGCGAGTTCGCGGCGTTCGGTTTCCAGCAGGGCGCGTTCGCTGTCGCGCTGGGTGCTGACCGAGACGTATTCGCCGAGGGCCATGGAGACCGCGCCGGCGGCCAGACCGGCCACACCCGCGGTGAGGATGGCTGTGCTATTGCTCGTGGCGGCGGCCACACCCACGACAATGCCGGCCACCGAGACGATTCCATCATTGGCGCCCAGCACTCCCGCGCGGAGCCAGTTCAGACGGGTCGCCAAACCCGTTGCGGCATGCGGTTCGGCCGGATGGGCAATGGCCACCGAACCCTCGAAATCGTCCCTCACCAGGGGAACGGTAATACTTCACACGAATTCCCGCCAGCAAAGAAAGGCTCACCGAAATTAGGTAATGCATTGCATACCAAGGAATTTCGGCCGGACAGGGCCCGTGGTGACGTGGGACACCCGGATCGCGACACGTTTGCGACAAGCAGTTTCTCGACGGATCGGCCCATGCGTGCGACCCGTTCGCCGTAGCGTTGACATCGGCGCGAATCGGAACAGTCGAGAGAGCGACGGCAATGCGGCCACAACCGGCAGCGATCGGATACCTGCGGCACGACGTATCGGGAGCACAGCGGCAGTGGGACGAGGCTCAGATCCAGCATCTGGCTCGCCGGCTCGGCTATGACCTGTGCAAGACGCTGGTCTTCGGGCCCGAAACCGATCGGCCCTATGTGCGGGTGCGCACCCTGCTCTCCCGCCTCGAGGCCGATGCCGTCATCATTCCCAGCCTCGCGCATTTCGGCGGCGGGATACCCGACGATATCGTGCAAGTCGCGGACATCATCACGGTGAGTCCGGAAAACACCTACGCGCGCTGGGCAATCCCGCCGGTCGAATAGCGAATCCCTAGTCGAGGATCTCGCGCAGGCGCTTGGCGAAGGCGTCCGGCTGTTCCAGGAAGCCGGCGTGGCCGCCGGGGAACAGGGTCGGCTCGATGTTCAGTTCGCGACCGAGGGCACGGGAGGTGCGGTCGCAGAACTTGCCGGCGGACTCGTCGCCGATGCCGATGATGATGTTCGTCGGGGTGTTGCGCAGGGCGTCGAGGGAGGGCTGCCAGCCGGAGGTGGTGCGCAGTTCGTGGCGGTAGAAGAAGTCGTCGGATTCGATCGAGCGGGGGTCGCGCTCACCGCCGAACATCTGCTGGAGTACTTCTTCGGGCATGAACAGGCCGGTCATGGCGAAGAACTTGCGGACCGCGCCGAGCACGTCGCCGGTCTCGTAGACGGCGATGATCTCCTCGGTCCGGGCGCGGATCTCGTCGCGATCGTCGAGCAGTTCGCGCAGCGGCGGCTCGTGGGCGATGAGGGTGGGGACCAGATCGGGGCGGGCGATGGCCAGCGCGAGGCCGGTGATCGCGCCGCCGCTCGAGCCGAGCACGGTGGCGGGGCCCTGCCCGATGTGGGTGATGACGCGGGCCAGATCGTCGGCGCGCAGCTCGGGGGTCGAATCCTGGTTCGGGTCATGGAGAATGCTGCGGCCGTGCCCGCGCGGGTCGCTGCACAGCACGGTGTAATCGGTGGCGAGCAGCTCGGCCACCGCCGCGAACGGGCCCGACTCCATCGGGGCGCCGATCAGGGAGATGAGCGGGCCGCTGCCGCGGACCTCGTAGTAGATGGTGCCGTCCGGGACGGCGAGGGTTCCGGAGGTGACGGGTGCGGTCATGGCTACTCCAAGCGGTAAACGACGCGGACACCACTAATGACGGTACGACCGCACCGAATTCACCGCTGCCCGAACGCAATTCTCGCCGGAAATCCGTCAGTCCTCCCGCCGCGGTTCGGGCAGGGCGCAGGCCATGCCCTCGGCCATGCCCGTCGGGCGTACGCCCAGTGCCTGATTCACCCGCGCCCGCTGGTTCTCCCACGCGATGGCGGCGGCGAGCTCGGCCAGCTGGGCCTTGCTGATCCGGGTGAGCAGCTGGGTGCGGATGTCCTCGAGGTCCAGCGACGTCGGGGTGACGGTGATGGCCTCGGCGTAGGAGATGACGAGCTTCTCCAGGTCGTTGTAGGCATCGCTGTCGCGATACTTCGGCAGCTCGGTGACCTGCGCCTCGGTGACTCCGCCGAAGTGCGCCAGCGTCGAACCGATGTCCAGGCAGAACTCGCAGTTGACCAGGGCGGCGGTCTTGAGCTCGGCGAGCTCCTTGAGGTGCGGGTCCAGCCGGTTGGAGAACATCAGCATGGTCTCGTAGATCATCGTGCTGATCAGCAGTAGCGGCCGCCGGATGAGCCAACCGGCCAGGTCGGTCTGATTGCGGCGGGCGCGGCGGAATGCCTTGAGGTAGTGCCAGATTCGGGTGATGGCTCGCATGCTGTGTCCCCTTCGCTCACGCGGATCCTCCCAATGGATCCATCCTAGGACGAAAACGACACGATGTAGTAGTGATTTGCCCGAATCAGTGATCGAGCTCGACCGCCCCCGGCCAGCGCACCGCGTTATCGGAATTCCAGGAGCACAGGATGCGCAGCGCCTCGTGACTCGGTGAACCCTCCGGCGCGGTGTAGGTGACCAGCGTTTGATCCTTCGCCGTAAGCACCTGCAGCACTTGCCAATCCAGCTCCAACTCACCCACGACGGGGTGGCGCATGCGCTTGCGACCGCCCGCGAGAGTCCGCACGCCGTGCCCGGCCCACCAGCGCCGGAAATCGGCGTCGTGCACCGACAACTCCCCCACCAACTGCATCAGACGCGGATCACCCGGAGTCCGCGCCGCGGCCATGCGTAGTCGGTCAACAGCTTCGGCGGCAACCTGATCCCAATTCACGAACAACCCGCGAATCCGAGGCTCCAGGAACACCATTCGCACCAGCGCCCGCTGCGCCGCCGGTATCTCCGCGAAATCCATGAACAACGCGGCCGCCCCCGCATTCCACGCCAGCACCTCGGTGCACGGCCCGAGCACCAACGCCGGAGCCGTCAACGCGGCGAGCAGATCCCGCACCGTCCCACTGACCTCCGCTTCCCCACCCCGCCCACACCGCGGCCGCGGCTGCACCAACATCCGCAAATACTCATGCTCTTCCCGCGTGAGCCGCAGCGCCCGCGCAATCCCCGCCAGCAAGTTCTCCGACGCCACCACCACCCGCCCCTGCTCCATCCGCGTGTAGTGATCCACACTCACCGACGCCAACATCGCGACCTCCTCCCGCCGCAACCCCGCCACCCATCGCGGATTCC
>NZ_BAAFGR010000037.1:0-52407 GCF_041154655.1 Nocardia sp. JMUB6875 | reverse complement strand
GACCTGACTGAATCACCCGGAGAACCGATGTCCATCGGCCCGGAGATCTGCCGTCCGCCCAGCCGGACCCGTCAAGTCCACCCGCCCGGAGTTCCCGATGACCGTTGACACCGCCTTGCGCGGAGCTGTTTCGACCACTGCATAGTGGCTGGCTGCCACTGACCGGCAATGTTGCAGAAATGTCTCTGAATGAGTGGTGGCCAGCGAGTCTCCTGAGAAAGGTCTATCTGTCTAGCAACGTGGGTCAACATGAGTCCAGTTGTTGATCGGAACGTGCGCGTCGGGGTCATGATTGTGCAAGCGGTGGCCCTCATCGGTGGGGCCGCCCTTCTTTTTCAAACCACTCCGCAGCTCGCAAGTGCGGCCCCTCAGAGCTGGGCAGAACCCGTGCTGGCCGACGGACAGCCCGGCACCCTCCATCTTGGGGAGCAATGCCGCGGGCGTCGGGGCGGGATGATCTTGCAAGGGATCGTCAGGACGCGATGCAGTCAGGCTGAACACGAACTCGCAACCAACGGAATGCCGCAGACTCCGATCAAGAATATGGTTTGCTGCGCCAAGTGATCTAAGGCAACCGCACGCACATGCCGCGCTGTCCGGCTCGACCGAGCCTTGGCGACTTCTCTCCCCTGCTTGCTCATACAGGCGGCCCTCAGTGGAGGGAGGGCGTGTCAAGGGTGCCGTAGGCATCGCGTAGCGACGCGACGCAGGAGCGCCCTTTACTCGTCCGAGTGGAGCGAGATCATGGGCCGATGAGGAGGCTGGGACTACTGACCGGAAGTGGCCCGAGCCTTCGCGTCTAGATCCCGAAGTCGTTGTGCGGATGGCTGTTCGAGGAGTTGGGGCGAGTGGCCGGACGGTGGTCGCCGACGCGCCGGCGCCCGCAGCGAGAGCCCGCAGCGAGGACGCCGCGGCGTGGCGGCGGCGGCCGGTAGGCCGCCGCCCTTGAGTCTGTATAGCCAGTTTCGGCAACGACTCGTGGGCGCCACCTTCGCGTAGGCCCGAGCAGGCGCTAGCAACCAGGGGCGAAGTTCGGTACCTCGTCGCTGGCCGGGATTCGCAAGTCTGGGATACGGGTCATGGCCTCGAGCGCGTGTACGCGCTGAACGAGGAGACGCACCCGAGCAGATCGATCAACCTCGTATTGAGTGCCCGCGGTCAGCTGTTCGGGGTGCTTGCGGTAATGAAGTCCAACACTTGAGATGAACCAGCCACGGCTGATAGTCGAGACTGCGAGCAGCATCCCGGTGTCTTCTGCGGATGGCAGAGCCATCCAGCCGCCCATCGCTATGAGGAGATCCCGGCGGATGCAGATCGTGGTTGGGTGAACCTTCAAGAGGAACTTGCTGGCCTGCCACCAGTCATAGATTTGCCCCTTCTGGATCTGCCCTTCGGCTGGATCGGAGTCGAATCCGACCAGACTGCCGTCCGGCATGAGATCGAGCGCGCGGCATGTGGTCCAGCCTACGTTCGGGTGCGTGGTAAGGATCCGGATGCTGTCTGCAAGGGCACGTGGCGTCAGGACATCATCGGAGTCCAGGTTGCGAATCAATGTGCCCGAAGAGCGTTCGAGGGCAACGTTTCTCGCGGTTCCAGGTCCACCATGAGGGCTGTAGGCGAGTTTCACTCGCGGGTCGCTGAGAGCCTCCGGCGGCAGAGGTACTGGATCGTCGCCGTCGCCCTGGATTAGCCACTCCCACTCCCATCCTGCGGGGAGCAGCTGGTCACACAGCGAGCGGTACGCCTCGTCGAGATAGTCGGCTCGGGAGCGGTAGCAAGGTGTGATAACGGAGATCAGCATGGGTCAGTGTCCCCCAGGTCGAATTCGGCTGTGTAGGTGATTTGGTCACCAACAACCAGGGCAGTGCTTGTTTCGACGGCGGATCCATGTGGATCCAACACTGTGCGGCGGCGCACCATGATTGGAAGAGCTGTCGGCATTTCGAGGTCCGCGGCTTCTTCGGGCGTTGGTAGGCGAGACGAGAGCGCCATGGATACGTGGTGCGGTTCGGCACCTCCTGCTTGCAGCCATGATTCGGTGGAGCGGCCGGGCACTTCGTCGTTCGGCGCGTGGAGGCCGGCCGATTCAGCAATTCGCGCAGGCATCCATGACCGCATGACCTGATGCGGTGTTCCAGTGACCAAGTAGCGGAACGTTCGCACCAAAAGCTCTTCGTCTCCGAACAATTCAGCCAAGGCCCCCGCCGGTTCAAGATCGAAACTGATCCTGACGTCAACATCGCCTGGTCCAAGATCGCTTAGTTCCTCAAAGGTGCGATCTTGTCCGGGCCTTAGTCCCGCAAAGTGCTGATCGATCGGACGGGCAAGGCGGATCCGGCCTCGGACGCGGACGCCTCGGCGGGGCGCATTCGGATCGGTGATCAGAACACCTTCGTTTGCCAACGCTGAGATCGCTCGGACGAGTGCGCCTTGGGTCGGGGTGTCGTAGTGCTCCATGAGTTCGCGGACGGACGGGATACGTTCTCCCGCAGCCCATTCGCCAGCATCGACACGACGACGCAGGTCATCGGCGATATCTCGCCAGATCGTTGGGGGCGGCATCACTCCTCCTCGAATTTTGTTGCTTCACAAACCTTGACGCCAGCGCCTTTGCTGATGAACAATCGTTGCATACCTTTTGTTCATTAACAAAATTGGAGGTGTGGCAATGGCCGTGAAGGATCTCCGCTTGTCGGCTCCGTTTCTGGATGTGTACCCGAAGAAGCTGATTGCACTGGGGCAGCCGGAGCCGGACAACGAGTACAACCCGAATCGCAACGCAGCCCCGAAGCAGAAGAAGGACGAGGTCACCGGGCTGTGGCAGTGGAAGCTGACCTGCACGGACCCCAATGACACGCACCCGAAGCGCACTACGGTTCAGGTGATCTTCCTCGCGGAGGTCGCGCCGATTCCGGTGGGTGTCGAGCTGTCCGAAGGGGTGCACCTGATCGAGCTGGAGGGTTTGACCTTGCAGCCGAAGGTGACCGGGCAGGGCGAGTTCAAGACGCTCGGCTGGACGGTGCGTGCGACCGGGATCAAGGGCGATACTTCCGGGGCGAAGATGCCACCGGTGGAAGCTTCGGCATCGCGTCCGACCCGTTCGGATAAGGCGGTGGCGTGATGGCCGTGAGCGTGTACGCCAAGAGCCGTGACGAGGCGCTGCGGTGCGTCCGCTACGTCGCGGGCCACCAGTACTACTTCGGTGCGGCCGATCAGCATCACATCCGGATCCCGGCGACCGTGCTGGTCGATTTCGGGGCGGGCTCGCTGGAGCTGGACATGCAGGACGCTCGCGCCCTGATGTTCGGTCTGGCGGTGGCGCTGGTGGAAGACGCTGTGGCGCTGAAGGATTCGCCGCTGGATCCGAAGGCGGTGGCGTGATGTCGTCGTTCGTGAGCATGCCGACTGTAGGCGGTGAACTGCGCGCGATCAAGTACGAGGCGGCTCACGTGCACCGCTACGGCCCGAAGGGTGACGAGTACGTGTTGAACGTTCAGGCGCGTGTGTCGTTCCAGCTGGGGGAGGCGTGGATCGCCCTGACGGTCGAGGATGCGCGGGATCTGCTGGAGGCGCTGCCGGGCGTGCTCGCGCAGCACCCGGACAGTGAGTCCGTCCAAGGCCCGAAGGCGGTGGCGTGATGGGCTGCGAGCAGGTTCGCGCCGTCGAGTACGGCATCGAATACGGATACACCGGATACCACCCGGATTGCCATATTCGCGAGGGCGACATCGTCGATGAGGACGAGGCATACGTGGTGGTGCTGGCGGGGCTGCTGACCTTCGGCGCTGCATCGGTTCCGGTATTGGTCCGGGTTGGCGTCCTGAGCTTCATCGACGGCCGGACGGTTCTCGATCCGGTGGTCTTCGAGCGCACGGGCACGATCGCGGAAGTCAGTCGGGCCCTGTGGGAGCGACGGCTGACTCTCGCACCTTCGATCGAAGCGGGTGCGTGATGGTGATCTCAGTCGGCAAACCGTGGATGGCCGTGTTTCTCGCCTTCGCGATGGTGTGGATCATTCCGGCGGCCATCTTGATGACGTTCGGGCATCGCGCCCCGGTACAGGACAGTGTGGTCCCCGTGGCGACAGCGTCGTCGTCCGTACCGGCGTGCGTGATGTTCTGCGATCAGGCCGGATCCGCAACTCCTGCACCGACTTCGACCCCAGACGGTTGTGTGCTGCTGTGCAACGAAGCACCGCTGCCCTCGCACGGCGAGATCTGCCGCCTGTTCGACGGAAGGCAGGAGTGCTGATCATGGGAATCGTGGCTGGGGCACTCGTGATGGGTGCCCTTGCTGCGGCCGTGGTGTATGCCCGGTCGCGGCGCAACCGTCAGATGGGTCCGCGCGAGTTCGAACAGGTGCTGGCTGAAGCGCCGGCCGAATTGGCGCGGGCGGTGAGCATCCTCGTCCCGAACGCGAAGTGCCAGCGCATGTTCGCCACGCTCAAGCTCGGCTCGTTCGAGACCGGGTTCCCGCGGGTGCAGTGGTGGGACTACACCGATCAGGGCCTGGAAGTCGAAATCATGCTGCTGTGCGGCCAGTCCACGAAGACGTGGACCGATCCGGAGCTGCTGAACAAGATGGCGCACTACTTGATGGTGCCGCTGGTGGTGGCGTCCTCTCCGGAGCCCGCGATCATCCGTTTGCAGGTGAGGGCCTTCGATGCCCTCGCGGCCCCGGCAACGCTGCCGGAGACTGTCCCCGCCGAAGTGGACCTGCGCGCGGTACCGACCGGGATCACCGAGGACGGCCGTTGGTGGCTGCTGCCGATCCTCTACACACACCTGCTGATCGTCGGCGCCACCGGATCCGGCAAAGGCGGCGTCGTGTGGGCCATCCTGCACGGCCTCGGCCCTGCGATCCGCTCCGGACTGGTGGACGTGTGGTGCCTGGATCCCAAGGGCGGCATGGAATTCGGGCCGGGCAAGAGCCTGTTCGTCCGCTTCGCCTACAAGGACGCCGAAGACTGCCTGGCGCTGCTGGTCGAGGCCGTGGCGGTGATGCGGGAGCGGCAGGCCAAGCTGCACGCGGCCTTGATCCGCAAGCACATCCCGACCGTGGATGAGCCGCTGATCCTGATCCTCATCGACGAGGCGGCCTCGTTGTCGGCCTACGCATCTCGCAAGATCCGCGAGCAATTCGAGGAACTCCACGGGCTGCTGCTGTCCCAAGGGCGCGCGGTCGGCATTTCCGTGATCGGCTGCGTGCAGGATCCGTCCAAGGACACCATGCCGCAGCGGCAGCTCTACCCGTACCGGATCGGGCTACGGCTGGCCGAACCGTTGCAGGTCGGCATGGTCTTCGGCGCTGGCGCCCGCGACCGTGGTGCGCACTGTGACGAAATTCCTGATTCCACACCGGGTGTCGCCTACGTCGAGCAGGACGGCTCCACCTCGATCGCGCGGGTGCGCGCCTTCCTGGTCACCGACGAGGACGTGCAGGACATCGTGGATCGCTATGCGCCGCAGCCTCGTTCACTCGAAATCATTTCTGACACAACCGTTTCTGAAGAAGGCGAGGCGGCATGAACGGGCATGTTCAGCTGCGACTGTCCGGTGAACTGGGTGACATCACCCTGGTTCTCGCTTCGATCTTGGCGTCCAAGGAATTCAAGGTCGTGGTCGATGAGCGGCCGTACCCGAATCGTCGCGCGCCCGGGGTGCGGGTGTACGTGGACCTGGAATTCCCGGTCCGTCAGGACGCTCCTGTCGATCAGGAATCGGAGGTCCAGCCGTGATCCCGGATTACTGCTGGCGGTGTGCGCCCAAGCATCTGCGGACCCGTCGTCAGCTGGCGGCAGAGGGCCTTCGTCCGACCGGTCGATTGGTGCGGCCCCGGCTCGGTGGGCGTGAACCGCTGACGCCGTGGCTTTACGACGTGGAACAGGCTGCGCCGAAACGGATCCCGACCACCGCCCAATTGGCGGCGCTGGCCAGGGCTACTCGGGAGCGGCAGTTGCGGGCCGCTGAACGCCACGGCATTGACCGACGCGAGTTCGAGCAGGAGGTCTCAGCATGACCCGAAACGCCGAGCACGACAGCGAATACGACGTGTTCGATCTGCTGACTGTCGCAATCCTGAACTCGGTCTGGTACCTGGTGACCGCCGCGGTGGTGACGGTCTGGTGGGCGCTGCTGTTCCCGATGTTGTCGCTGCCGGTGATGGTCTCGGTGGCGGCGGGTTGGCAGTGGGGTTGGCCTGTCGGGGTCGAGGTGGCCGGGGGCTTCACCGCGGGGATCATGCTCTGGCGCTGGAGGCGTCCGGAGATGTTCGAGCGGTGGGTCACCTGGCGCATGCGATCCCGTTTCCTGGTCTGGTGGCGCTATCGGCGCTGCTGGCTTGCCCTGATCCGGGCCTGCCACCTTGCGATGCCTACTGCCCGCGGCTGGGCGTACCCGGTGATCCTCGAGGTTCGCATCGGCGATATCACCGACCACGTACTCGTGCGGATCCCACCCGGGCAGGTCCCTGGTGATTGGGCCCGTCAGGAAGTGGCTCTGGCGCATGCGTTCGGCGCGTTCGAATGCCGAGCGTGTCTGGCCGGGCCGGGTCGTGTGGAACTGGTGTTCCGGCACCAGGATTCGCAAGTCGAAATGATCGGCCTGCATGAAGTTGACGGCTGGGAATGGGGCAAGGGAGCCGCGGCATGACCAGCGTTGCTACCGTCGCTGACGGCTTTTCCCTGTTGGAAATGGCTATGGCTGCGGCTGATGAGACGGGGGTGTGTCGGCGGCCGATCACGATGCGGGTTGAGGATCCGGCGACCGGGATCGTTCGCTATGTTCCGGCTCCGTGCGGGAACACGCTCGAATCGCAGTGTCCCGCGTGTGCGAAACGTAAGTGTGCCATACGGATTCAGCAATGCCGTGAAGGCTGGCACATGGATGCCGAACCGGAGATCCCGGACGGCCCGCCGGTCGAGTTGGACGGTCAGACCGACCTAGAGGAGCAGGAGGAGCAAGGACAGCGGCGTCGGCGCTCCACTCGGCGGCGGCAGGATGCTCCGAATCTGCCACGGTTGAAGGTCGAGAATCGTACTGTCGGTGAGGTTTTCGCGGGCAAGTACCAGCCGGGCATGTTCCTGACCCTGACCATGCCCTCGTACGGGCCCGTGCACCAGGACGGCGCGGTCAACCGCAAGGGCGAGGTGTGCGGGGACGGATCACCGATCGACCCGTACAGCTACGACTATCCTCGGGCTGCCCGAGACTGTATCCACTTCTCGCGTTTGTTTTCGCGGTGGGTGCAGAATCTGCGGCGGGCGGTCGGCTGGAATGTGCAGTACTTCGCGACCGTCGAGCCGCAGCGGCGTGGGGCTCCGCATGTGCATCTGCTGATCCGCGGGGCGGTGACCAAGGAGATCCTGCGGCAGGTGACGGCGGCGACCTATCACCAGGTCTGGTGGCCGCATCACGACGTGGAGGTCTACGGCGCCGGCCGAATGCCGGTCTGGGACTACGACGCTAAGACGTTCGTGGATCCCGACACCCGGATCCCGCTGCCGGGCTGGGAGCAGGCCCTGGACGTAATGGACAGCGTGGACGAGCTGGAGCCCGCGCACGTGATCCGGTTCGGTTCGCAGATCAAGCCGAAAGGCATTCTGAAGGGCACCCCGAAGGCCGATGCCGCGATCGGGTATCTCGCGAAGTACCTGACCAAGTCGGTGTCCGAGATCCTCGAGCCGCCGAATCAGCGCACCGCGGAGCATTACGACCGATTGCATGCGGAGCTGCTGCGCACTCCATGTTCGGACCGGTGCCCGGTGTGGTTGCGCTACGGCATCGTGCCCAAGGGCGTCGGTCCGAAGACCCATCCGGGTTACTGCCGTGGTCATGCGCACCAGCGAGATTGGCTGGGTGTGGCCGGTGATCGGCAGAAGGTCTCCGAGCGGTGGACCGGTAAGACCATGGCCGACTACAAGGCCGAACGGCGCGAGTTCGTTCGGCAGCTGCTCGACGGCGCGGGCATCGAACAGCCAGACACGTCGGGCTTGATCGTGACAGTGGTCGGGCCCGGTGATCCGGCCGTGCCTCCTCGCGAGCATTTGATTTTGGCTGCGATCGCGCAGCGCACCGTATGGCGTGTCGAGTATCAGCGGGTGCTCGAAATGCTGGGACCGCCAGAGGCACAAGAAGATTCGGCAACGTCATCGGTGCCGATGGAAGGAGAACAGTGATGCAGATCGTGGAGGGGCGGCGACGACTTCGGAGAGCGGAACCGGCTGCCTACACCGTGGAGCAGGCGGCCGAGCTGTTGGGCGTCTCGCGGAACAATGCCTACCAGGCGGTGCATGACGGGGTAATTCCTGCCAAGCGGGTCGGGCGGCGCTGGGTGATTCCGTGCAAGGCGTTTCACGAGTGGCTCGACTCGCCGGACAACGTACCGGAGGCGGTGTAGCGCTATGGGGTTTATCGAACCGACCGAGTCGGGGAAGTGGAAGGCGTATTGGCGCGAGCCGTCCGGGGCGCAGCGGTCCAAGACACTGCGGACCAAGGGGGAGGCCAAGACGTTCCTGGCGCAAGTCGAATTGTCCAAGGCGACAGGCAATTACGTGTCTCCGCATGCGGGCCGGACCAAGTTCGGTGATCATGCGCGGGAGTGGATGAAGTCGTGGAACATCGACCACACCACGCGGGCGCGGGACCTGTCGATCATGCGGACGCATGTGCTGCCGTACTGGGAGGGCTGGCGGCTCGGCAAGATTGATCACCTGTCGGCGCAGAAGTGGATCACGGGCCTGTGTGAGCAGCGATCCCGTGCCACGGTCGCGGAATGCAAGCGGCTGATGTCGGGGGTCATGCGCTCTGCGGTGCGTAACCGGCTCATCGGTGCGGATCCGACTGTGGGCGTGCGGATTCCGAAACGGCGGGTGCGTGACACGGACCACCGGGTGATCAGCAAGGAAGAGGTTCGGCAACTACTGCTACCGGCGGTGCGGCCGGAACGGTATCGGGCTCTGGTGGCTACGGCGGCGTTCACGGGCTTGCGCTGGGGTGAGGCCGTGGGCCTGTGCGCCGACGCGCTCGACTTGGAACAGCGGGTACTCCATGTGAAGCGGACCGTGATCGAGGTGTCCGGGCACACCGAGTTCAAGCCGTTCCCGAAATCACGGGCAGGGGTTCGCACAGTGCCGCTGCCCAAGTGGCTCGTGGCCGAGCTGGAGGACCACAGGCGGGCGTATCCCGCGGGGCAGCGGGGCCTGATCTTCTGCAACGAGGTCGGGGGAGCGTTGCGGCGCACCCTGTTCCGCTCCCGGGTATGGCGTCCGGCGCTGGTGCGGGCTGGGCTGCTCGGCGAGATCTCGGAAGTGGACGGCAAATTCGAAGCGGTCTGGATGGACGAGGAGGGCGAGGTTTACTCGGAGGTGTTCGGCAACTACGACCAGGCGGTGCGCCACGTCGCGCGGCATGAGTTCGGCGGGCTCCGCTTCCATGATCTGCGCCACTCGTACGGGACATGGCTGGCTGACGACGGCGTGGAACCGAACAAGATCGCACGGGTGATGGGGCACGAGAACATCACCACCACCTTGCAGCTCTACGTCCGGCGCACCTATGACGCAGACACCATCCGTGGGCTTCTCGGTGACGGCGACGAACCGGACGAGCAGGAGGGGGACGAGGCTGCCGACGACTCCGCGAAACGATAGCTGCTGCCTTTTCGCTGCCTTCTCGGGCTCGCGCGGAAACAGTGGTGATCATGGAACGAGGAAGGCCCTGACCAGATGAACTGGTCAGGGCCTTCTACTGTGTCTCAACCAACACGTCGGGGTGACAGGATTTGAACCTGCGACCTCTTCGTCCCGAACGAAGCGCGCTACCAAGCTGCGCCACACCCCGTGAAGCGAACCTGGAGTAGCTTAGCGCACGGGTGGTCGAGACGTTAAATCGGCTGGTCAGGTGGTCTAAAGCAGGCGAAAAGTGGCGAACAGTTTACGCGCGAAATCGGCGGTGACCGAGCGATCCACGCCGGTGTCGGCGAGGAGTACCAGGACCAGTGAGCCCTTGCCGGTGCCGACGCCGATGGCGAGGGTGTAGACGGAGAAGGTGGTGGCGCAGCCGGCGGGGGCGGTGAAGGTGCCAGTGGTTTCGACGAAGGTGCCGTTGAGGGGACCGCTGGTGGTGGCGAAGGGCTGGGGTGCGCCCGTGGTGAGCGAGGTCTTGGTGGAGTAGCCGATGCGGGCGGCGTGGCTACCGGTATCGGTCGCGGCCGACGCGGCGTCGTCGATCTCCGAGGTGGTCAGAAACATGGTGGTGCGCACATTGTTCGGGCAATAGTCCGCGCCCTCCTGGGCGACGCCCACGGCGGGGATGCTGTCGTTGTCGGGGCCGTAGTCGGTGGCGGTCTGATCTATGGTCCAGTCCTTGGGGATGTCCCAGGCGGCCTTCAGATCCTTGGGCACATCCACCTGATAGCCGGGAATCTGGGGCGTGAGCGTGGTCGTGGGGCCGGTGGTGGTCGGGCGCGGGGCGGAGGTGGTCGGCCGCGTGGTCGAGGTGGGTTTGGCGGAGCTGCTCGGGGCGGCGGTGGTGCCGGAGTCGCGCATCACCAGCACGATCGAGACGACCACCGCGATGACCACCACCAGCGCGCCTACTCCGGCAAGCAGCCATAGTCGGCCGCGACCGCCGCCGGGTGGATTGGGCGGGAACATGTTCGGTCCGGTGGAGTAGGGATTCTGCACCGGCGGAACCGGATTCGGTCCAGACATGTATGGCGGGGGCTGGTACGGATTCGGCCCGGACTGATACGGGGTCGGTGCGGGGCGCGGATTCGGCGCGGACACATAGGGATTCGGGCTCGGATACGGCCGCGGTGGCGGATTCGGGCTGGGCGTCGAGTGCCGCTGGCTCGGCGGACCCTGCCACCAGTCCCCGCTGGATGTCGTCTGCTCCGGATCGATGCCCCGGTCGTCGCTTCCATCGCTCATCGTCGGACCCCCTGTCGGACGAGTTGTGCTGTGTCCCTTACAGAATCGCGGCAACCCCTACTGGATCGGGCGGATGCTGGCGAGGATCTGCTTGGCCAGGGTGGTGTCCACCGCCTGTGCCACGCCCGTGTCGGCCGCGATGGTGAACACGAAGGCGCCGTTGTCGCCGGGGAAGGCGAAGGTGTAGACGGAATAGGTGGAGGCGCAGCCCGCGGCCGGGGCCGTGGCATTGCCCTTGGTCTCCAGGTAGACGCCCTGCAACTGGCCGTCCGAGGACTGGAAGGACTCGGGGCTGCCGGGGGTCGAACCGGTGGACGTCCAGCCCAGTCGGCCCACCCGGGCGCCGATGTCGGCGGCGGCCTTGGCCGGATCCGTCTCCTCGGACTGGGTCAGGAAGACATTGGTGCGCACGCTGTTCGTGCAGTAGTTGACCCCGTCGTCGGCCAGCCCGGCCACATCGATGGCGTCCGCGCCGGTGCCGAGGGTGCCCGGTGCGTTGCCCTCCACCTTCCAACCGGACGGAATGTCATAGGCCGCACCGTTGTCCGGGATCGTCACCACCTGGAAGCCGGGAATGACCGCGGTGGGTGTGGTGGTCGGCTTCGCGCCGGTGGTCTTGGTGGCGCTCGGACGGCCGGACTGGGTCGGCTTGGCCGTCGTGGAGGTGAGCGCGCTGATCAGCGACGGCGTGGTGGTCGATTTCGCCGACGGCTCATCGGATTTCGAGTTCACCAATGCCACGACCACCACCGCCGCGATGATCGCGACCACCAGTGCGCCCAGGCCGACGAACAGCCAGACCGGGCGCTTACCGCCCGCCGGCGGGGGATAGGGCGGCTGCTGACCGCCGTAGCCGGGCGGTGGGCCGCCGAACGCCTGCGTCGGCGGGTATTGGGGCTGGGCGGGCTGGTACGGGCCGGAGGGATAGTTCTGGCCGTACGGGCCGCCCGGCAGCGGATTCGTCGGCTGCGGCCCGTAGCCGGGCTGATCCGGTTGCGGGGCAACATGGCCCGGCTGTTGCGCGGGTCCCTGCCACCAATCCGGGTTCTGCTCGCCCCGGTCGTTCCCACTGGTCACGGTTGCCCCCTGACTGACGACTACATACCGCGTTGTATATCGCGGCCGGCGATCACCGCGCGACAGCCTCCGATGACGCGGTGCGTCCGCGCCCGGTCTCGGCGGCCGGCTTCTTCGGCGGTGCGCCGACCAGCGTCAGCAATGTGGCCTCCGGGCGGCAGCAGAAGCGGTACGGCGCCCACGGCGAGGTGCCCAGGCCCGCCGACACGTGCAGCCGGGTGTGCGCGCCCCAGCGCGAGGCGCCCTTCACCCGGGCCCGGTCGATGCCGCAATTGGTCACCAGCGCACCGAAACCCGGCACGCACAGCTGCCCGCCGTGGGTGTGGCCCGCCATGACCAGGTCGTAGCCGTCGGCCGCGAACCGGTCCAGCACCCGCGGCTCGGGGGAGTGGGTGAGCCCGATGCTCAAGTCCGCCAAGGGATTCGGCGCGCCCGCCACGGTGTCGTAGCGATCCCGCTTCAGGTGCGGATCGTCCACGCCGGCCGTCGAGATCTTCACCCCGGAGACCTCGAGATCGCGGCGCACATGCGTCAGATCCAGCCAGCCCCGCTCGGTGAACGCGGCCCGCAGATCCTGCCACGGCAGCGGATCGCCGAAAACGCGCTTGTGGTCCTTCTTGAAGTACTTGAGCGGGTTCTTCGGCACCGGCGCGAAATAGTCGTTCGAGCCGAAGACGAAAATGCCGGGCCGCGCGAGCAATCCGCCCAGCGACTGCACCACCGCGGGCACCGACTTCTGATGCGAGAGATTGTCCCCGGTGTTCACCACCAGGTCCGGCTCCAGCCGGTCCAGCTCGCGCAGCCAGGCCTGCTTCAGCTGCTGCCCGGGCATCATGTGCAGGTCGCTGATGTGCAGCACCCGCAGCGAGGGCTTGCCCGGTTCCAGGACCGGTAGCGTCGCTTCCCGCAGCGTGAACGCATTGCGCTCGATCAGGGTCGCGTATCCGATTCCGGCGACCGCGGCCCCGGCGGCTCCGAGTGCGGCACGGCTGAGGGCGGTGGTCGAGAAGACGGGCATTTGCCCAGAATAGGCGACCCGGCGGAGAAACATCGAGTCAAATGAGCTGGACCACGATAGAAGTCCCTCGTACCGTGTCGCTCATGTCGGAACTCAAAACCAAGCTGCGATCGGATATGACCACCGCGATGAAGAGCAAGGACGCGCTGCGCCTGGGCACCCTGCGCATGCTGCTGTCCGCGATCCAGAACGCCGAGGTCGCCGGACCCGCCGCCCGCGAGCTTTCCGACTCCGAGGTGATCGCCGTCCTGCAGAAGGAGGCGAAGAAGCGCAACGAGGCCGCCGTCGTCTACGAGCAGGCCGGGCGCGGCGAGCTGGCCGCCAACGAGCGCGCCGAGGAACAGATCATCGACGAGTACCTGCCGACCCAGCTGACCGAGGCCGAGGTGGGCGATATCGCCGACACCGCCATCGCGGAGGTCGCCGAGGAGATCGGCGAGCGGCCGGGCATGAAGCAGATGGGGCAGGTCATGAAGCGGGCCACCGCGCTCGCGGCCGGGCGCGCCGACGGGTCGCGGATCTCGGCGGCGGTCAAGGCCCGGCTCTGAGCTGCCGACAAATAAAGAAAGGCCCGGAGTGATTCATTCACTCCGGGCCTTTCTTCATCTACCGCGGCCTACCGCGGGATCGGGATCGGTATCGGGATCGGCGGCAAGTTCGGGATCGTGATCGTCGGTATCCCCGGCGCCGCGGGCGGCGCGTTGGGCGCGGGCGCGGGTATCTGACTGCCGTCGCTCACGTACAGCGTGATCACCGAGCCCGGGATCGCCGACCCGTTGGGCGAGACGTTCATGACCGTGCCCTTGCCCGCACCCGGCTGGGTCGTCACCGACACCTGGAAGCCCGCCGCCACCAGCGTCGAGGTGGCCTCGGCCTGCTGCATGCCGATCACGTCCGGGATCTGCGAGTTGTTCGCGCCGCGAACGTATTTGTCGTCCAGCGGCGGCAGCGCCGCGGGTGGGAACCGGTCGAGCACGTTCTTCATCGCGCCCAGGAAGGTCCTGGCGGGCTCGTTACCGCCGTAGAGGTTGCCGCTGCCGCAGTTGCGCAGCGGCGTGGTGCAGATCTCGCCGGGGGTCGGGCTGTCGCCGTAGACGTAGCTCGCGCCGGCGAAGGAGTTGGTGAACGCCAGGAAGGCCGAGGAGCGGTGGCTCTCGGTGGTTCCCGTCTTGGCCGAGCTCGGGATGTTCCAGCCCACGGCGTGCGCCGAGGCGGCACCGGTACCGCTCACCACGTCCTGACTCAGGGCATTGGCCAGCGTATTGGCCAGACCGGGATCCACCACCTGCTCACAGGCCTGCTGGGTCAGCGGCACCGCCTTGCCGTTGCGGTCCACCACCTCCTTGATCGGGGTGGGTGGGCACCACTTGCCGCTGGAGGCCAGGGTGGCGGCCACATTCGACAGCTCCAGCGGGTTGATCGCCACCGGGCCCAGGGTGAACGAGCCCAGGTTCTGATCCTTGATCATGTCGGCCAGGCTCTGGTTGCCGTGGCCGGAGGTGCCGGGCTGGGTGTAGGAGCGCATGCCCAGCCGGACCGCCATGTCCACGGTCGGGGAGACGCCCACGGCCTGAATCAGCTTGACGAAGGCCGTGTTCGGCGAGGTCGCCAGGGCCTCGGTCACCGACATGGAGCCCTTGTAGGCGCCCGCGTTCTTCACGCAGTAGGTCTCCGGCGGGCAGCCCGGGGTCCCGGAATTACCCATGCCCTTGGCCGAGAAGGTCGCTGGAACGTCGAGGGTGGCGTTGATGCCCAGGCCCTTCTCCATGGCCGCGGCCGTGGTGAAGATCTTGAAGATCGAGCCCGCGCCGTCACCGACCATCGAATACGGCTGCGGCTGCACGGTTTGATGCGCGCCCGAGTCCAGTCCGTAGACCCGGCTCGAGCCCATGGCCAGCAGCGGATGCGAATCCTGGCCGGGGGCCACGATATTCATGACCTCGGCGATATCGTCCAGATTGGGGTTGGCGTTGGCGGCCAGCGAATCGCGCACCTGGTCCTGGACCGCCGGGTCCAGGGTGGTGCGAATCAGGTAGCCGCCCTTCTCGATCTGATCGCGGCTGATGCCCGCGTTGTTCAGGTACTGCAGCGCGTAGTCGCAGAAGAAGCCGCGGTCATTGGCCGCGATGCAGCCGCGCGAGAGGCCCTTGGGCTCGGGCAGCACGCCCAGCGCCGTCTCCTTGGCCTTGCGGTACTCGTCCGCGCGGTTGGGCACGTTCTGGATCAGCGTGTCCAGCACCGTGTTCCGCCGCTCCAGCACGCCCGTGGGGTTGGTGTAGGGGTTCAGCTTGGAGCTGGACTGCACCATGCCGGCCAGCATGGCCGACTGCGGCACGTTCAGATCCTTGGCGTCCACGCCGAAGTAGGTCTGCGCGGCGTCCTGAATGCCGTAGGAGCCGTTGCCGAAGGGCACCAGGTTCAGATACCGGGTGAGGATCTCGTCCTTGGTGAGCCGCTTGTCCAGCGTCAGCGCCATGCGGATCTCGCGAATCTTGCGAGCCGGGGTGGTCTCGACCGCGGCGCGGCGCTCGGCATCGGTCTTGGCGACCACCAGCAGCAGGTAGTTCTTCACGTACTGCTGGTCGATCGTCGAACCGCCCTGCGACACCTGGCCGCCCGAGGTGTTGGTCAGGAAGGCGCGGAAGGTGCCCTGCCAGTCCACACCGTGGTGGTCGGCGAAGCGCTTGTCCTCCACCGAGACCAGCGCCAGCTTCATGTCGTTGGAGATCTTTTCGCTGGGGACCTCGAACCGCCGCTGCTCGTAGAGCCACGCGAACGGCGTCCCATTGGCGTCCACCATGGTCGAGACCGCGGGCACGGTGCCCTCGACCAGTTCGGCGGAGACATTGTCGACGGCGTCGGCGGCGCGGTTGGAGATGAACCCGAAGCCACCGGCGAGTGGGAACAGCAGTCCGGCGAGCAGCACCGCGGCCAAGACGCACGCGCCTGCCAGTCTCCAGAGCGTTCGTGTGATCGGCACGAGCCCTAGCCTAATTGGCCTCGCGGACACTCGGTGTTCGCCCGCCGGGGTGTCCATACGTCCGAAAAGAGACGGACTGTCCGGTTCCATGCAACGAATGCGTGGACGGACGTACCAGAAAATCTCGGGACGGTCTTGCGCAGGCCATGCACCTTTACCTAGATTGAGAACCCAGTGTGATAGAGCTAACACTCAAAGTGGAATGTGGTGCAGAACGCAGTGGGGTTGGGTAACTGCGCGCTGCACTCGCGATTCTGGAGCGCCGCTGACCCGGTGTTCGGACTGCAAAGGGGCACACCAAATGCACATGACTACCCCGATCGCTCGATTGGACGTGGAGCAGGCCGAAGCGAGAATCGCCTGGGTTTCCCAGGCCCGATGCAAGGAAGTGGATCCCGACCAGCTGTTCGTGCGTGGCGCAGCACAGCGCAAAGCGGCCACCATCTGCCGGCACTGCCCGGTGCTGATGGAGTGCGGGGCGGATGCCCTGGACAACCGTGTCGAGTTCGGCGTGTGGGGCGGCATGACCGAGCGGCAGCGTCGTGCGCTGCTCAAACAGCATCCGGAGGTGACGAGCTGGGCGGACTTCTTCCGCGTCCAGCGATCACAGAAGGTAGCGATGTAAGCGAGTATCCTTCACCCAGATCCCCCCTATAAGCAGAACGGATCGAGCCCGCGGAAGCGGGCTCGATCCGTGCCCGGGGTCAGATCGGGCATTTCAAGCAGAAGCGACGAAAGCCTCGGCTCTGTCAGTAGGGCTTGGCACCGGGGTTTTCACGCGGACTTCGCCGCACCTGCTTCGGCCAGCTGATCGCCGACGGCGCGCAGCGCTTCCAGGTCCGCGACCTCGAACGGGAGCGCGGTGACCGCGACGATCGGGACGCTGGGATGCGCGCCCGTGAACCGGTGCAGCAGATGCTGTTCCCGCTTGGCGGTGGCGGCCCGGCTGGCGTGGATGCGCAGCACCGCGGCGGTCAGCGCCTGGGGTGTCTCCGAGTCCGGTTCGCCCGCATTGCCGTTCGTCGGCGTCAGGGGGGCTAGACGGTCCGCGGCCACCTGCGCCTGCTCGGCGGACAGCGAACTCAGCACCGGGTGCGTCCGATTCAGCACCAGACCCGCCAGCGGCATCTTGTCGTGCGAGAGCCGATCCACGAAGAAACTCGCCTCGCGCAGCGCGTCCGGCTCGGCCGCGGCCACCACCAGGAAGTGGGTGCCCGGCCGCGAGAGCATGGCGTAGGTGCGGTCGGCGCGATCCTGGAAGCCGCCGAACATGGACTCCAGTGACTGCAGGAAGACACTGGCGTCTTTGAGCAACTGCCCGCCGACGATGGTCGAGACGCCGCGCAGCGCCAGGCTCATGGCGCCGGCCACGAACTTCCCGACACCGCGGCCCGGGGCCATGATGACCCGAATCATCTTGCCGTTGAGGAAGTTCCCCAGCCGCTTGGGCGCGTCCAGGAAGTCCAGCGCGTTGCGCGAGGGCGGGGTGTCCACCACGATCAGGTCCCACTCGCGCTTGGCGGCGAGCTGTCCCAGCTTCTCCATCGCCATGTACTCCTGGGTGCCACCGAAGGAGGATGCGACGGTCTGGTAGATCGGGTTGGCGAAGATCTGCTCGGCCTTCTCCGGAGTGGTGTGCTCGAGCACCATCTCGTCGAAGGTGCGGCGCATGTTCAGCATCATGGCGAACAGCTCGCCCTTGGCCTCGGACCCGAGTTCCACCTTCTGCGGGACGTTTCCGAGATCGCTCACACCCAGCGACTGGGCCAGGCGACGCGCCGGGTCGATGGTCAGCACCACGACCTTGCGGCCGGACTCCGCGGCGCGCAGCGCGATGGCCGCGGCCGTGGTGGTCTTGCCGACGCCGCCGGAACCGCAGCACACCACGATGCGGGCCGAGGGATCGGCGATGATCTTCGAAATGTCGAGGGGCACAGTGCCCGCCGGAACGACCATGACTAGCGAACCCCCTGGGCGCTCAAGACTTCGGCCAGCTCGTAGAGCCCGCCCAGATCCATGCCGTCGGTCAGCGACGGCAGGTACAGCCGCGAGATGTCGACCTGCGCGAGTTCGGCGGCGCTCTCGTCCTGGGCGGCCAGCCGCGCGGAATGTTCCACGGTCTCGGCGACCAGGCCCTGGAAATCGGCCTCGGACAAGGTGATTCCGGCCTCGGCGAGACCGGCCTTCAGCGCGTCGACGTCGACGTCACCGGTCGCGGCGCGCTCGCGCACGGCCCGCGGCAGGTAGCCCTCGCCGGCCCGGTTCACGATCACGGTGCCGATGTTCAGGTCATTGGCCGTGAGTTCGGCGATGGCGTCGGCGGTTTCCTGCACCGGCAGCGCTTCCAGCAGCGTGACCAGGTGGATCATGGTCTGCGGCGAGTGCAGCAGCTTGGAGACGCCCTCGGCCTGCGAGGCGATCGGCCCGCCGCCGGCGATCTCGGCCATGGCCTGGGTGACGTCCAGGAAGCTGGCGATGCGGCCGGTCGGGGGCGCGTCGATGACGATCTCGTCGTAGGCCGGCTTGCCCGACTTGTCGACGCGCACCGCGCATTCCTTGATCTTGCCGGTGAGGATCACGTCCCGCAGGCCCGGCGCGATGGTGGTCACGAATTCGATGGCCCCGACCCGGCGCATGGCGCGACCGGCGAAGCCCAGGTTGTAGAACATGTCGAGGTATTCCAGGAAGGCGTGCTCGACATCGAGCGCCAGCGCCAGCACCTCGCCGCCACCGTCCGCGGTGGCGATGCGAGTCTCGGTGGGCGGCAACGGCGGCAGGTCGAACAGCTGCGCGATGGACTGCCTGCCCTCGACCTCGACCAGCAGTACGCGGCGGCCCCCCGCCGCGAGTGCCAGTGCCAATGCCGCGGCGACCGTCGACTTACCGGTCCCACCCTTGCCGGATACGTAGTGCAAGCGGGCCTTGTCCGCTCGCTCCGGCCACCCTGCTTCGACCCCCGGCTCAACCGAAACGGGCACTGCTATCGGTACTCCCACGCTCGCGAGCCTATAACTCGTTCTGGAATCCTGCCCACAGGACTTGGCAACTGTCTGATACACCACTCGGGACTTGTAATTCCCAATCCCGCACAGTAGTCGGAGGGCCGGGGGAACTGGGGCAACCGTGCCGGGGCTAGTCTCAGGCCATGAGTGATGTGACCGTGTGGGAATACGCGACGGTGCCCCTGTTGACCCATGCCACCAAGGCCATCTTGGACCAGTGGGGTTCCGACGGCTGGGAACTCGTCACCGTGCTTCCCGGGCCCACCGGCGAACAGCATGTCGCCTACCTCAAGAGGAGGAAGTAGCTGATGGGTTGGGCTGAGAACCTGAAGAAGCTCGGACTCGAACTGCCCCCGGCCCCGCCGCCGGTCGCGGTCTACGTGCCGGGCGTGCGCAGCGGGAACTACGTCTACACCTCGGGCCAGCTGCCGTTCGTGAACGGTCAGCTGCCGCTCACCGGCAAGGTCGGCGCCGAGCTCACCATCGAGCAGGGCGCCGAGATGGCCAAGCTGGCCGCGCTCAATGCCCTTGCGGTGGTGCACGATCTGGCCGGACTCGACAATGTGGTCCGGATCGTGAAGGTGGTCGGCTTCGTCGCCTCGGCGCCCGGCTTCAACGATCAGCCGCTGGTCATCAACGGCGCCTCCGAACTGCTCGGCGAGGTGCTGGGCGAGGCGGGCGTGCACGCGCGCTCCGCGGTCGGCACCTCCGAACTGCCGAAGAACACCCCGGTCGAGGTCGAGCTCATCGCCGAGGTTCGCTGAAGCGACCGGCGCACCGCTGAAAGCGACTGGCGCACAATCGAAAGCGCGGTGCGTCCAACACTGGACGCGCCGCGCTCCGTGCATTAGGACGAATGAATGACGCTCACCCACCCCGCGTATGAGCAACTGCGGCAAGTGACTCCGTCCGCCGCCGTCGTGCTGGCCGACAATCCCGGCGGAATGACGTTGCAGGGCACCAACACCTGGCTGCTGCGCGCGCCCGGCGCCACCGAATACGTTGTGGTGGACCCGGGTCCGAAGGATCGCGCGCACACCGAGGCGCTGGTCCGCGAGACCGGCGGCGAGATCGCCCTGACCCTGATCACCCACAAGCATCACGACCACACCGGCGGCATCGACCGCCTGGTGAAGGCCGCCGGAACCCCGGTGCGCGCCAAGGACTCCGAATTCCTGCGCGGCTCGGGCACCGTGCTGACCGACGGCGAGGTCATCGAGGCGGCGGGCCTGCGCATCACCGTGCTCGCCACCCCCGGCCACACCGAGGACTCGCTCAGCTTCCTGATCGACGGTCCGGACGGCGAACGGGCGCTGCTGACCGGCGACACCGTGCTCGGCAGCGGCACCACCGTGCTGGAGTCCTGGAACGGCGCGCTGGCGGCCTACCTGGACTCGCTGGACCGGCTGGTGGCGGTCGCGCCCGGCCGGCACCTGCTCCCGGCCCATGGTCCGGACCACGCCGACGCCGAACCGGTCATCCGCTACTACATCGCGCACCGCGAGGAACGGCTGAACCAGGTCCGCGCGGCGCTCGAGAAGCTCGGCCCCAAGGCCGGATCGCTGCGCATCGTCGCCGAGGTCTACGCCGATGTCGACAAGCGGCTGTGGCCGGCGGCGCAGAGTTCGGTGAAGGCGCAGCTCGAGTACCTGCGTTCGAGGGGCTAGAAAACACAGAAGGACCGGGCATCACCGCTACGGGGGTGATGCCCGGTCCCGCTGTGTAGTTCGTGGTCCCTTATCGGGCCCGGCGAGCCAGCCGCTCCGAGTCGGAGATGAGCACGCTCTTGCCCTCGAGCCGCAGCCAGCCGCGGTGCGCGAAGTCGGCCAGCGCCTTGTTCACGGTTTCGCGGGAGGCGCCGACCAGCTGGGCGATCTCCTCCTGGGTCAGGTCGTGGGTCACGCGCAGCGCGCCCGCTTCCTGGGTGCCGAAGCGCTGGGCCAGCTGCAGCAGCGCCTTGGCGACACGACCCGGGACATCGGTGAAGATGAGGTCGGCCAGGTTGTTGTTGGTGCGGCGCAGGCGGCGGGCGAGGACCCGCAGCAGCTGCTCGGCGATCTCCGGCCGCTGGTCGATCCACGCCTTGAGGGCGTCCCGGTCCATGGTGACCGCTCTGACCTCGGTGACGGTGGTGGCCGTCGAGGTGCGCGGACCCGGGTCGAAGATCGACAGCTCGCCGAACATGTCCGACGGACCCATGATGGTCAGCAGGTTCTCGCGACCATCGGGGGAACGGCGGCCGATCTTCACCTTGCCGGAGGTGATGATGTACAACCGATCGCCGGGCTCGCCCTCGTTGAAGATGACGTGGCCGCGCGGGAAGTCAACGGGCTGCAGCTGTTTGGCGAGAGCCGCCACCGCGGTGGGCTCTACGCCTTGGAAGATGCCTGCTCTGGCGAGGGCCTCGTCCACGAATGTGCTCCTTATGGGAAATGGCTCTGTCCTGGACCGAAACGACTCGGCCGACAGTGCAGTCTACTTTGCAATACCGCCGGGTAGTGATAGACACCACGCGCCGAGCTCATTCTCGAACACACGTAGCCCCAGTACGCGACACGCAACGACGGTTTCGCGACACGCTTCCCTACGAATCTACGACACGCCGTGAGACGGGTGTCATGAAGATCGTAAAAAGTGGTCCGGGGCCCAAGGCCGCCGGACCACCAGGCCATCGACCCGGGCGGATCAACTGGCCTGTGCGACGTCCATTCCCTTGGCCGCCGGCCGGGCGCGTCGCGGACGCGCCGCCGCGGCGGGCAGACCCAGCTTGGTCAGATCGCTGACCTCGGCATTCGTGGCTCGATCGAGGTACTGCTGGACTTCGGGGTCGGGTTCGAGGAGTTTGCGAAGTCGATTCTCGACCCGTTCCATCACCAACGCGAACAGCATCAGCGCTATCGGAAACAGCACCACAGCGAGTCCTTGCATAGGCAGCAGTAAACACGCCGAAGGTCTCAGATGGAACACGGCGGGTACTCAGCCCGGTTGTGGGGCAGTGCTGGTTCCGTAAGGTGGACGCGTGCGTGTCTCTGAATCCAACGCGGCCGTGAGCGGGCAAGACCCGGATAATTCGGGCGTGCTCACAGGTGGTGACGGGGCGTCCGCGGATGTCACGGATGCGCCACGGTTTTCGCGCCCGGCCAGAGCGAACAAGCGCGCCAAGGAGACTCGAATCGGCCTGGTCCGCCGCGCACGGCGGATGTACCGGGATATGACCCTGGAGTTCCCCGGCGCGCACTGTGAGCTGGATTTCACCACGCCCCTCGAATTGGCGGTCGCCACAATTCTTTCCGCGCAGTGCACGGATGTGCGGGTGAATATGACGACCCCGGCGGTGTTCGCGAAGTACCGCGGCGCACGCGATTACGCCGAGGCCAATCGCGCGGAGCTGGAGGAATACATCCGGCCCACCGGCTTCTATCGCAACAAGGCCAGTGCGCTCATCGGGCTGGGCCAGGCGTTGGTGGAGCGCTTCGACGGTGAGCTGCCCCACACCCTCGACGAACTGGTCACGCTGCCCGGCATCGGGCGCAAGACCGCGAACGTGATCCTCGGCAATGCCTTCGGCGTCCCGGGTATCACCGTCGACACCCATTTCGGGCGGCTGGTGCGGCGCTGGAAGTGGACCGAGGAGGAGGATCCGGTCAAGGTCGAGCACGCCATCGGCGAGCTGATCGAGCGCAAGGACTGGACCATGCTCTCGCACCGGGTGATCTTCCACGGGCGGCGCGTGTGCCATGCCCGCAAGCCGGCCTGCGGCGCGTGCTTCCTGGCCAACGAGTGCCCGTCCTTCGGGGCGGGCCCGACCGATCCGACCGAGGCGGCCAAGCTGGTGAAGGGCCCGGAAACCGAGCATCTTCTCGGACTGGTCGGCCTGTGAGCGCGGAGACCGCGCGGGGTAATACCTGGTGGCGATGGGTGCTGGCGGCGGTGATCGTCGCGGTGGCGGCGGTCGTCGCGCTGTGGCCGCAGCTCACTCGCGATGCCGATAAGACCGCCGCGACCGGTACGAACAAGACCGCGCAAGCCGTCGAACCGTCCGTGTCCGAGGCAGATCGGGCCGCGACCGCCCTGGCCGCCTGCCCGCAGCCCAGCGGTGCGCCCGTGGGGGACAGTCCGCTGCGCGGTCTCGAGTTGAAATGCCTGGCCGATGGCAAGCCCGTGGATCTGGTCGCGGCGCTGGCCGGAAAACCCGCGCTACTGAACCTGTGGGCCTACTGGTGCGGTCCGTGCGCGGAGGAACTGCCGCTGCTGCAACAGTTCTCGCAGCAGGCGGGGAACTCGCTGACGGTTCTCACCGTGCACAGCGATACCGGCACAGCCAAGGCGCTGTCGCGGCTGAGCGGGCTGGGTATTCACCTGCCCGGGGTCGAGGATCCGAATGCCAAGGTGCGCACCGCCGTCGGGGCGCCGGCCGTGTTGCCGATCTCGGTGCTGTTGCGCGCCGACGGCACCGTGGCCAAGGTCGTGGTGCGGCCGTTCACCAGCGTCGAGGACATCTCCGCTACGGTCGCCGCTGAATTGGGAGTGAGAGCGTGAGACTCGGAGTGAGAGCGTGAGACTCGAGGTGTCCGCCAACGGGATTCCCGGCTGGCTGCACGGGGTGGCCGAGCACGATCCGGCCGATCCGGCCGGGGTGAATCCGGTGCTGCGGCGAAATGCGATGCGGCGCTTCGCGGCCGCCGCGACCCGCTCCCGGGAAGCGGCCGTGCTGGTGTTGTTCGGTGGATCGCCCGAGGCGGATCCGACCGCCAAAGGTGGATTACCGCCCGATGCCGACGTGCTGCTCACCCAGCGCGCCGCCACCCTGCGCCAGCACAGCGGCCAGGTGGCGTTCCCGGGCGGCGGCGTCGAGCCGCAGGACGACGGCCCGATCAGCACCGCCCTGCGCGAGGCGCAGGAGGAGACCGGCCTGGACCCCGCGGGCGTGGAGCCGATCGCGGTGCTGCCCAAGATCTTCGTGCCGCCCTCGCGGTTCGATGTGACACCGGTGGTCGCCTACTGGCGCACCCCCGGCGAGGTGGGAGTGGTGAGCGAGACCGAGGCCGCGCGCGTGGCGCGGGTGCCGATCAGCGAGCTCATCGATCCGGCGAACCGTTTCGTGGTGCGGCATCCGCTGGGCTATATGGGCCCGGCCTTCACCGTGGACGGAATGCTGGTGTGGGGGTTCACCGCCGGCGTGCTCGCGGGCCTGCTGGCGGTGTCGGGGTGGGAGACCGAATGGGACCATCACGATGTACGTGATCTGCAGGCCGCATTGGCCGCGGTAGGGATGACATTATGAGCGCCTCTGGCTGGCTCGACCTCGGGATCATCATTCTGGCGCTGCTGGCCGCCACCTCCGGGTGGCGTCAGGGCGCGGTCGCCTCGGCCCTGGCCTTCCTAGGCGTGATTCTCGGTGCGGTGGCGGGCATTCTGATCGCGCCGCACATTCTCGAGCACCTCAGCGAGGGCCGGACCCGGGTGCTGGTGGGCGTGCTGCTCATCGTGGCGCTGGTGATCGTGGGCGAGGTCGCGGGCATGGTGCTGGGCCGGGCCGCGCGCGGCGGCATGCGGGATCCGTTCACCCGCAGTGTGGACAGCGTGGTGGGCGCGGGCCTGCAGGCGGTGGCGGTGCTGGCCACCGCGTGGCTGCTGGCGCTGCCGCTGACCAACTCCTCGCAGCCCGGAATCGCGGCCGCGGTCAGCAACTCCCAGGTGCTGCGCAATGTCGACCATGTCGCGCCGGACTGGTTGCGCCGGGTGCCGAACGACTTCTCCAACCTGCTCAACACCTCCGGGCTGCCGGACGTCATCGGCCCGTTCGGGCACGTCCCGATCACCGCGGTGGAGCCGCCCGACGGCAGTGTGCTGCAGCTGCCGGTGGCCCAGCAGCTGCAGAGCAGCGTGCTGCGCATCCGTGGCATCGCGCCCAGTTGCCAACGGCAGCTGGAGGGTTCGGGCTTCGTGGTGGCGCCCGAGCGCATCATGACCAACGCGCACGTGGTGGCGGGCACCAATACCGTCAGCGTGGACACCGCGCGCGGGCCGCTGCCGGCCACCGTGGTGCTGTTCGACTCGTCCAAGGACGTGGCGATCCTGGCGGTGCCTGGCCTGAACGCGCAGCCGCTGGAGCTGGCCCCGGCCGACGCCACCTCGGGCGAGAGCTCGATCGTGCTCGGCTACCCGGGCGGCGGGCGCTACACCGCCAGCGCGGCGCGCGTGCGCGAGACCCTGAACCTCAAGGGACCGAACATCTATCGCGACGCCGACGTCAAGCGCGAGGTGTACACGATTCGCGGTCAGGTCCGGGCCGGTAACTCCGGCGGGCCGCTGGTGGACACCGACGGCCGGATCCTGGGCGTGGTGTTTGGCGCGGCCACCACCGATGACGACACCGGGTACGTGCTGACCCTCGACGAGGTGCGGCCGGAATTGAATTCGGCGGCAAGCCAATCGACGGCGGTCGGGACGGGCAGCTGCGTGCTGAGCTGAGTTATCGGCTCAGCCCAGGAGTTTCGCGATCTCCGCGGTCACCGCATCCGGACTCTCCTGGTGCGCATAGTGACCCGCGTCCGGAATCCCGACCACGCGCCGCTGCGGGGCGAGCTGCCCGCCGCGGCGGATGGTGCTGGCCAGGATGTACCGGTCCTGCTCGCCGTAGAGCGCCAGCGTCGGGATCCGCACGGGTTCGCTCATGGCCGCCATGAAACGCCGGCCGTCGGGCCGCCATTGGCTGCGGAAGGCCCAGCGCTGATACTCCAGGGCGCAGTGCGCCGCACCCGGAATCCGGATGGCGGTGCGCATGCGGCGCGCGGTGTCGGCGAATTCCGCGGTGGCCGAGAACTGTTCGCCGACCCGGGCGCGCAGCAGCAGTTCGATCTCGATGCCGTCGTCGCGGGTGAGCCGGTTCTCGGGGACGCGCGGCAGCTGGCAGCGCAGGAAGTCCGGTAGCCAGGCCGCCCGCTGCCGCCGATCGCGCAGCACGGCCCGCTTCAGGGCCACCGGATGCGGGGAGCTGATCAGCGCGATGGAGCGCACCAGGCGCGGCTGCAGCACCGCGGTCGCCCAGCACACCAGCCCGCCCTCGGCGTGGCCGACGAGGGTGGCCTCGGTGTGCCCGAGCGCGCGGATCAACCCGGCCACGTCACCGGCCAGGGTCCAGCCGTCGTAGCCGCGCGGCGGCTTGTCGGAATCGCCGTAACCGCGCAGGTCGACGGCCACCGCGCGGAATCCGCGCGCCGCCAACCCGGTCAGCTGATGCCGCCACGACCACCAGAAGTCACCGAAGCCGTGCAGCAGCACCACCAGCGGCGTGTCGGGATCGGTGTAGGCCGTCCCGGCGGGCACGGCCTCGACCACGTGGAAGCGAATGCCGTTGGCGTGCACGTCCCGATGGGCCCACGGTCCGTCGTAGCGGACGGTGGACGGATCGGGCTGCGAATTCGACGACACGCCGAGGGAGCGTAATCGAAGGTCTAGGTCCGGGGCTTGCCGAGTTCGAGCGTGGCGTCCCCGGCCGGCTCGTCGGTGTGGCCGAAACCGCTGGGCAGCACGGTCTTCGCCTCCTTCAGCGACTCGATGGTCTTCTCCGGGGCGCGCAGCTTGCGCACCTTCAGATAGCCCAGCAGCGCGAAGGCCGCCACCGCCGCGATCATCAGCAGGAACACCACCAGGAACGCGGCCCAGCGGTACAGCCAGTTGTCGAGCAGCTCGGCGAGGAAGAAGAAAAAGAAGAAGGAGCTGAACAGCAGGATGGTCAGCGCCAGGATGAAGTAGACGCTGCCCTGCAGGCCCTTCTTGATCTCACCGGTCACCTCGGCCTTGGCGAGCTCCACCTCGGCGCGCACCAGGGTCGACATCTGCTCGGTCGCGTCGCGGACCAGCGTGCCGAAGGTGGCCGACTGATGGGCGTCGACATCGGACAACGGAATCGAGGTGACGGTGCGGGTGCGGTTCCCGTCGTAGCCGTTACCGCCCTGTGTGAAGCTCAATTGCTCGACCCTTCTCCATCGTCCCGGTAGTACTGTCCGGTGTCACTCTTGACTTTGCAGCGCTCGCGCGTCCCGTTGTGCCTGGTGAGCACGCCCACGACGCAACAGTAGCGCCGAACCGGCCAGGGAAGCCGCCAAAGACGTGAGCAACACCGCCGCTTTTGCGAGTTCTGCTTCGGATCCGTCGCCGACGTCTTCCAGTGCCAGTTCTGCCACCAAGAGGCTAACGGTGAAGCCGATGGCGCCCAGTACCGACAGGGCGAACATGTCCCGATAACCGAGATCACCGGGCCGTTCCGCGATCCCCAACCGCACGGCGAGCCAACTGGATCCGAAGATGCCGACCGTCTTGCCGATCAGCAGACCGGCGATGATGGCCAGCGCCAACCGGTCGGTGAACAGCTTGGACAGCACATTCGAGTCCAGCGGCACGCCCGAGGCGAACAGCGCGAACAGCGGCACACAGATGGCGGCGGAGATGGGCTGGAAGAAATGCTCGAGCCGGGCCGCCGGGACGCAGTGCTCGTCCTCGTCCGCGTCCGGTCGCACCCGGGTCAGCAGGCCGCAGGCGACACCGGCCAGGGTCGCGTGAATTCCGGCCTCGTGCAGGGCGTACCAGGACAGCAGGCCCAGCGGCACATAGATGAACGGGCTGCCGAGCCGGAACTTCTGGGCCAGCGCCCAGCCCGCGAAGCACGCGATGGCGACGAGCAGCCACAGCATCTTCAGCGTGGTGGTGAACAGCACCGCGATCAGGATGATGGCGATCAGGTCGTCCACCACGGCCAGGCTGAGCAGGAACACCCGGGCGCTGGCCGGAATCCGCGATCCGGTCATGGCCAGCACGGCCAGCGCGAAGGCGATATCGGTGGCGACCGGGATGGCCCAGCCACGGTCCATGCCCGGCTCGCCCCAGCCGACCGCCATGGCGATCAGCGCGGGCAGCACCACACCGCCGACGGCGGCCACGATGGGCAGGGCGGCGCGCTTGCGGTCGGCGAGCTCACCGACCACCAGCTCGCGTTTGAGCTCCAGCCCGGCCACGAAGAAGAAGATGGCCAGCAGGCCGTCCTTGGTCCAGTCGGCCAGGGTGAGGTCCAGATGGAGGGCGGGAATCGCGAGCCTGGTCTCGACCATGGTGGTGTAGCTCGCGCCCCACGGGGAGTTGACCCAGATGAGCGCGCCGGCGGCCGCGATGAGAAGTAATGCGCCGCCGAAGGTTTCGGTTCTCAGGTAGCGCGCTAACTCCGAACGAACCTGGGCAATCACCGGTGCACCTTTCAGCCGTCGACAAGAACAGCGGCGTGCACACCACTGACGGGATCGACGGCACGACCGCATGCCGACCAGACTTCCCGGCACACCTTTTGCGCAATTCTAACGGTTTGCCGGAAACCTTTTGACCACCGCACACGCGACGAGGCCCCGCAACCAGTGGTTACGGGGCCTCGCGTGGGCTCTCGGGATTTACGCCTTACCGGCGCGAATCGCCTCGAAGACGTTGGGGTCCACCAGGGTTGAGGTGTCGCCCAGTTCGCGGCCCTCGGCCACATCGCGCAGCAGGCGGCGCATGATCTTGCCCGAGCGTGTCTTGGGCAACTCCGGCACCACGTGGATCTCGCGCGGGCGGGCGATCGGGGAGATCTCGCGCGAGACCTCGGCCTTGAGCTCGGCGATCAGATCATCGCCGGTGTCCTTGGCCTCGGCGGTCAGGATCACGAACGCCACGATGCCCTGGCCGGTGGTCTCGTCCGACGCGCCGACCACGGCCGCCTCCGCCACCCCGGAGTGGCCGACCAGCGCCGACTCCACCTCGGCGGTCGAGATGCGGTGGCCCGACACGTTCATCACGTCGTCGACGCGGCCGAGCACCCACAGGTCCCCGTCCTTGTCGAGCTTGGCGCCGTCACCGGCGAAGTACCAGCCCTGGTCGGCGTAGCGGGCCCAATAGGTGTCCTTGTAGCGCTCGTTGTCACCCCAGATGCCGCGCAGCATGGACGGCCACGGCTGATCGAGCACCAGGTAGCCGTTGGCCTCGGTCTCGCCCAGCTGGACCGGGTTGCCCTCCTCGTCAACGACTTTCGCGGAGATACCCGGCAGCGGGGTCATGGCCGCGCCCGGCTTGGCCGCGGTGACGCCCGGCAGCGGGGAGATCATGATGGCGCCGGTCTCCGTCTGCCACCAGGTGTCCACGATGGGGGTCTTGTTGCCGCCCACCACATCCCGGTACCAGCGCCAGGCCTCCGGGTTGATCGGCTCGCCGACCGAGCCCAGCAGCCGCAGGCTCGACAGGTCGTGCGATTCGGGAATCTCGCGGCCCCACTTCATGAACGTGCGGACCAGCGTCGGCGCCGTGTAATAGATGGTGACGCCGTACTTTTCGATGATCTGCCAGTGCCGGTGCTCATCGGGGAAGTTGGGGGTGCCCTCGTAGACGACCTCGGTCGCGCCGTTGGCCAGCGGGCCGTACACGATGTAGCTGTGCCCGGTCACCCAGCCGATATCGGCGGTGCACCAGTACACGTCCTTACCCGGCTTGTGGTCGAACACGTAGTGGTGGGTGTACGCGGCCTGGGTCAGGTAACCGCCGGTGGTGTGCAGGATGCCCTTCGGCTTCCCGGTGGTGCCGGAGGTGTAGAGGATGAACAGCGGGTGCTCGGCGTCGAAGGCCTGCGCCTCGTGCTCGGGGGAGGCCAGCGAAACCGTCTCGTCCCACCAGATGTCGCGGCCCTCGACCATCGGGGTGTCCAGACCGGTGCGGCGCACCACGAGCACGTGCTCGATGGTCGAATCACCCTCGGCCAGCGCCTCGTCCACCGCGGTCTTGAGCGGGGCGGGCTTGCCGCGTCGCCACTGCCCGTCGGTGGTGATGACCAGCCGCGCCTCGGCATCGTCGATGCGCTGGCGCAGGGCGCTGGGGGAGAAGCCCGCGAACACCACCGAGTGGGTCAGGCCCAGGCGGGCGCAGGCGAGCATGGCCACGATGGCCTCGGGGACCATCGGCATGTAGATGGCGACGCGGTCACCGGCCACCAGGCCCAGCCCGGTCAGGTAGTTGGCGGCCCGCGAAACCTCGGCCAGCAGATCGGAATAGGTGATGGCGCGCGAATCGCCGGGCTCACCCTCCCAGTGGATGGCGACCTGGTCGCCGCGGCCGGCGAGCACGTGCCGGTCCACGCAGTTGTAGGCGACATTGAGCTTGCCGTCGGCGAACCACTTGGCGAAGGGCGCGTCGTCCCAGTCCAGCACCTGGGTGAAGGGCTGATGCCAGTGCAGGCGCTGCGCCTGTTCTGCCCAGAACCCCTCCCGGTCGGCCGCGGCCCGATCGTAGAGAGAGGCATCGCCATTGGCGGCAGCCGCGAACTCAGCGCTGGGCGGGTACGCATCCAGGTGGTCGGCAGATGTATCCGTGGTCATCTCTTCTCTTCTTCTCTCGCGTGCGGGCCGCACGGGGTGACGGCGGCCACGTTCGACCCTAACCGACTGTGACCTGCGTCGTGTTCCGCCGTCTCGATCGGTGGGCGACGGCGTCCAACCTGCCAGGACGGGTATGACCGAACCGTGAAAGCGAGGTCCGCGCGGCTGTGCGCTCTGTCACGTAAGGTTCCCGCTTTGTATGGCTCATGTTGCCGGATTGCTAACAAGCTGAACATTCCTGTTTCGATCGGCTGACAACACCGGCGTCGGTGGTTACTGTCCGATTCACCCAAGGTGGATTGTTATAACCACCGGTGACCCCGGTGGTTGTCCGGTCCTCCTTCGCACCTTCCTGGACACGGGAGTAAAGCGTTGAGAATCAAGACGATTACGTCGTTGGCCGCCGCGGCGATATTGGCGACCGGCCTCACGATCACCGGCTGCTCGTCCGGAGGCGGAGACGACTCCGGCCTCGTGACGGTCAACGGCGGTGAGCCACAACGACCTCTGGTACCCACGGACGTCAACGAGAACATGGGCGGTCGCGTGACCGACCGGCTCTGGGCGGGCCTGAAGTACTACGACGTCAACGGCACCGCCCGCGACGAGGTGGCCCAGTCCATCGAGACCACCGATCGGCAGCACTACAAGATCAAGATCAAGGACTGGAAGTTCACCGACGGGACCCCGGTGACGGCGAAATCGTTCGTCGACGCCTGGAATTACGGTGCCCTCTCCACCAATGGCCAGCTGCAGAACTGGGCCTTCGAGGGGATCGCCGGCTACGACGACGTCCAGGCGAATCCGCCCAAGGCGCAGACCATGTCGGGCCTGAAGGTCATCGACGACAAGACCTTCACCGTCGATCTGACCAGCCCGTCGATCGACTTCGAGCTGAAACTCGGCTTCGCGCCGTTCTATCCGATGCCGGACGCCTTCTTCAAGGACCCCAAGAAGTTCGGTGAGGCCCCGATCAGCAACGGCCCCTACAAGTTCTCGACCTGGGAACACAACGTCAAGATCGAAGTTCTGCCCAACCCGGACTACCACGGCGGCCGCCCGGCCAAGAACAAGGGCCTGCGGTTCGTGATGTACCAGTCCTACGACACCGCCTACGCGGATCTGTTGCAGGGCAACCTCGATGCGCTCGACATCATCCCCGACACCGCGCTGTCCACCTACGAGAAGGACCTGGGCGACCGGGCCATCCACAAGCCCATCGCCTACAGCCAGCACATCGGCATCCAGCCGACCGTGCCGCACTTCGCCGGTGAGGAGGGCGTGCTGCGCCGCAAGGCCATCTCGATGGCCATCAACCGGGATCAGATCGCGCAGAACATCTTCCACGGCACCCGGGTGCCCTGCCAGGACTTCACCGCGTTCACCCTGCCCGGCTTCAAGAAGGACCTGCCCGGCTCCGAGGTGCTGAAGTACAACCCGGACGAGGCGAAAAAGCTGTGGGCGCAGGCCAATGCGATCTCGCCGTGGTCGGGCACCTACCAGATCGCCTACAACGCCGACGGCGGCCACCAGGCCTGGATCGAGGCCGTGGCCAACAGCGTGAAGAACACCCTGGGCATCGACTCGGTCGGCGTGCCGTACCCGACGTTCAAGAACATTCGTGACGAGATCACCAACAAGACCGTCGGCAAGGCGTTCCGCTACGGCTGGCAGGGCGACTACCCGTCCATGTTCGAGTTCCTGACCGCGCTGTACCTCACCGGATCCGGCACCAACAACACCCAGTACTCCAACCCGGAGTTCGACAAGCTGCTGAACCAGGCCCAGGGCGCCCCCACGCCCGACGCCGCCTACAACATCCTCGCCCAGGCGCAGCAGCTGCTGTTCAAGGACATGGCCGATATCCCGATCTTCGACTACAACGTCGCCGCCGGGCGTTCGGACAAGGTGAAGAAGGCCGAGGTGTCCTGGTCGGGACTCTTCGACTTCGAGAACATCGAGAAGTAAACCGCCACACGGGGGCCCGCCGCACCGGCGCGGCCCCCGTTTTCTCACACAGGAGCCGAAACATGGCTTGGTATGTCGTGCGGCGGTTGCTCCAGATGATCCCGGTCTTTCTCGGGGCAACGCTGCTCATCTACGCGATGGTGTTCTTGATTCCGGGCGATCCGATACAGGCGCTGGCCGGTGACCGGCAGATGACACCGGCGGTGGAGGCGACGCTCAAGGCGCGCTATCACCTCGATCAACCGTTCTACATCCAGTACCTCGAATATCTGAAAGGCATTGTCACCCTGGACTTCGGCACGTCGTTCTCCGGGCGGCCGGTGCGCGACGAGCTGGTGCGGGCCTTCCCGATCACCTTCCGGCTGGCCGTGATGGCCGTCTGCATCGAGTTCTTCTTCGGCGTGATCTTCGGCCTGGTCGCCGGACTGCGCAAGGGCAAGCTCTTCGACTCCACCATGCTGGTGCTGAGCCTGGTCATCATCGCCGTGCCGATCTTCGTGGTCGGCTTCCTGGCCCAGTACCTGCTCGGCATCAAGTGGGGCATCGCGCCGGTGACCGTCGGCGCCAAGGCGAGTATCAGCGATCTGCTGGTGCCGGCGTTCGTGCTGGGGTCGCTGTCGTTCGCCTATGTGCTGCGGCTGACGCGAAACTCGGTCGCGGAGAACATGAGTGCCGACTATGTGCGCACCGCGACCGCCAAGGGGCTGACCCGGCGGCGCGTCATCGTGGTGCACATCCTGCGCAACTCGCTGATCCCGGTGATCACCTTCGTGGGCACCGATCTGGGCTTCCTGATGGGCGGCGCGGTCGTCACCGAGGGCATCTTCAACATCCCGGGCGTGGGCGGCACGCTGTACCAGGCGATCACCCGCGGCGAGCCGCCCACGGTGGTGGCCTTCGTGACGGTGCTCATCGTGATCCTGCTGCTGACCAACCTGATCGTCGATCTGCTCTACGCCGCACTCGATCCGAGGATCCGCTATGCCTGAGCCACAGACCGAAATCCGGGAATCCCGCGAGATCCGGCCCGGGCAAGAGCATTTCGTGGCGCCGGCCGACGAGGTGGAGGTGCTCGCCACCGACCGGGTCAACGAGACGGCCGCGCCGACCAGCGTCTGGCGCGAGGCCTGGCAGCAGCTGCGGCGCAATCCGATCTTCATCGTGGCGGCGCTGCTGATCCTGTTCATCCTGCTGGTCGCGATCTGGCCGTCGCTGTTCAGCGACCAGGATCCGCGCTACTGCAGCGGCGATTTCAGCATGAAGCCGCCGTCGTCGGGTCACCCGTTCGGCTTCGACAAGCAGGGCTGCGACATCTACACCCGGACCGTGTACGGCGCGCGGGCCTCGGTGGAGACCGGGCTCGGCGCGACCCTGCTGTTCGTGTTCATCGGCGGCACCCTCGGGGCGCTCTCCGGGTATTACGGCGGACTGCTGGACGCGGTGGTGTCGCGGATCGCGGAGATCTTCTACGCGCTGCCGCTGACGCTGGCCGCCATCGTGCTCATGCAGCTGCTGCACACCCGCACGGTGTGGACGGTCATGATCACGCTGGCCTCGTTCAGCTGGCCGCAGGCCGCGCGCATCGCGCGCTCGGCGGTCATCCAGTCGCGCAACAGCGAATACGTCACTGCGGCAAAGGCGTTGGGCGTCTCCAGATTCCGGACGCTGATCCGGCACGTGCTGCCCAACTCGACCGGGCCGCTCATCGTGGTCAGCACCATCTCGCTGGGCGTCTTCATCGTCACCGAGGCGACGCTGTCCTACCTGGGCGTCGGGCTGTCGCGGCAGATCGTGTCCTGGGGTTCGGATATCGCCGCGGACCAGAAGGAGATCCGCACCTCCGGCATCCTGTTCTACCCCGCGACGGCGCTGGCGCTCACGGTGCTCAGCTTCATCATGCTCGGCGACGCGGTGCGAGACGCGTTGGATCCCAAGGCTCGGAAGAGGTGAGGACATGACCGAACCACTGCTCGACGTCCGCGATTTGAATGTCTGCTTCACCTCCGAGGGCTCGCGCGTCCCGGCGGTGCGCGGGGTGAACCTGACGGTGTATCCGGGGCAGACGGTGGCCATCGTCGGTGAATCCGGGTCCGGCAAGTCCACGACCGCGCACGCGATCATCGACCTGCTGCCCGGCACCGGCGAGATCACCTCCGGCTCCATCTGTTTCGACGGCAAGGATCTGGCCAAGGCGTCCAAGAACGACATCGTCCGGGTGCGCGGCAAGGGCATCGGGTTCGTGCCGCAGGACCCGATGTCGAATCTGAATCCGGTGTGGAAGATCGGATATCAGATCCGGGAAACGCTGGAGGCCAACGGGATCGCCAAGGGCAAGGCCGCGCGGGAGCGCGCGGTCGAACTGCTCACCGAGGCGGGCATGCCCGACGCACAGCGGCGGGTCAACCAGTATCCGCACGAGTTCTCCGGCGGCATGCGCCAGCGCGCCCTGATCGCCATGGGCCTGTCCTGCCGGCCCAAACTGCTCATCGCCGACGAGCCGACCTCCGCCCTGGACGTCACCGTGCAGCGGCAGATCCTCGACCACCTCGACGGGCTCACCGCCGAACTGGGCACCGCGGTGCTGCTCATCACCCACGACCTGGGGCTGGCGGCCGAGCGGGCCGAGCATCTGGTGGTCATGTACCGGGGTCGGGTGGTGGAATCCGGTCCGGCACTGCAGATCCTGCGCGAACCCGAGCACCTCTACACCAAGAAACTGGTGAACTCCGCGCCGTCGCTGGCCTCCCAGCGGCTGTCGTCGGTGCGCAAACGCGCCGAGGTGCGCGAGCAGGCGGTACAGGTGGCCGGGCAGTTGGCCGAGACCAATGCCGAATTCTCCAGTGTGCCCGACGATGTGCTGGTCGCCGAGGGGCTCACCAAGGTGTTCCGGATCCGCGGCAACGCGCCCTGGAAATCCACCGAACTCGTTGCGGTGGACGATGTCTCGTTCACGCTGCGGCGCGGCACCACCACCGCCATCGTGGGGGAGTCCGGGTCGGGCAAGTCCACCGCGGCGCAGATGGTGCTGGGTCTGCTGCCGCCGACCTCCGGGCGGGTCAGCTTCGACGGGCGCGAGGTGGCCACCCTGGATGCCAAGGCCGCCTTCGCGTTCCGGCGTCGGGTGCAGCCCATCTTCCAGGATCCGTACGGCTCCCTGGACCCGATGTACTCGATCTACCGCACCATCGAGGAGCCGCTGCGCACCCACGGCATCGGCACCCCGAAGGAGCGCGAGGCCACCGTTCGCGATCTGCTGGACAAGGTCTCGCTTCCGGCCTCGGTCATGCGCCGCTATCCCAACGAGCTCTCCGGCGGGCAACGCCAGCGGGTGGCCATCGCCCGCGCGCTGGCACTGTCTCCGGAGGTGGTGGTCTGCGACGAGGCCGTCTCCGCGCTCGACGTCCTGGTGCAGGCGCAGATCCTGGCGCTGCTCAACGAACTCCAGGCCGAACTGGGGCTCACCTACCTGTTCATCACCCATGACCTCGCGGTGGTCCGCCAGATCGCCGACGACGTCCTGGTCATGTGCCAGGGCAAGGTCGTCGAGGCGGCGTCCACCACCGAGGTCTTCGACAATCCGCAATCCCCGTATACCCGGCGGCTGCTCGAGGCCATTCCCGGCCGCGACCTGCTCGCGGGCTGACCCGGCTGCCGGGTGTCGGACGGCCCGATACCCGGCAGTAGCCTTCTAACTCGTGACCGACCCGCTGCAGCCCCTCGTCGACCTGCCCGGCGTGCGCGATGCCGCCGACAAGGCCCGTGACGCCCTCGCCGAGGTGCACCGGCACCGGGCCAACCGCCGCGGCTGGCCCACCACCGCCGCCGAGGCCGCCGTGCGCGCGGCCCGCTCCTCGGCCGCCATCGAGGGCGGCACCATCGACCTGCCCGCCGACGGCCGCGTCGAGGACCCCATCCTGGCCGGCTCGCTGCGCGTCGGCCAGGCGCTGGACGCCGAGGCCCTCACCAACCTGGTCGGTGTCTGGCAGCGCGCGCCCCTGCAGGCCCTGGCCCGCCTGCACCTGCTCGCCGCCGCCGACATGGTCGAGGACGAACAGCAGCTCGGCCGGCCCCGCAACGTCCCCGGCGTCGCCGAACGCCTGGACCTGCTGGCCCAAACCATCACCACCACAAAGGCCCCCGCCCCGGTGATCGCCGCCATCGTGCACGGCGAACTGCTCTCCCTGCGCCCCTTCGGCACCGCCGACGGCATCGTGGCCCGCGCCGCCTCCCGCCTGGTCGCGGTGTCCAGTGGTCTCGACCCGCACAGCCTCGGCGTCCCCGAGGTCTTCTGGCTGCGCCGCCGCCAGGCCTACCTGGACGCCGCCGCGGCCTTCGGCATGGGGACCGCGGAGGGCGTCGGCGGCTGGGTGATCTTCACCTGCGGCGCACTGGAAGACGGTGCGCGAGAGGCCCGCTCGATCGCGGATTCGGCTTCGGGGTAAATACCCCTGACGGTGAAATAACCTGTGCGCCAGGTGTTTCCGAAAGGCCCTTGCACATCAGCGCGGGCGGCGTTGTCGCTGAATTGCGACCTCACCGCCCGCTAGCACGGATCGCCGGGTTACCAAGCGTGCTTCTCGGGTTGTGTTTCTTCGGCCTCGGCGAGCTCTCCGGGATCCGGTGGTTCATCCCCGCATTGGATGCGAGGCCCTCGCCGTCGAAATCCCGGATAACGCAGGCCCACAACTACTCGTGCCCTTGTCGCGGCGTGCTCCGCGTGGGTGCCTGGTGTCCGTGCTGGGAAGGGTGGGATGGGAGGTCGAACCTTCTCTTCCGATCCGATCTTGGCCTTCCGTCCTTCCGTGCATCCATTGTTACCCCGTGACCGCCATCACATCAAGACCTGGGGAAACATTCCAATACTCGGCGTGTTCGGCGGTTTTCCGTCCCGGCGTTTCCGAAACCGCCCGGCCTCAGCCGCACCGGCGTGGAAGCCTCAGCCGCGCCGGCGTAACAGGCGGTAGGTGAGGGCCCCGGCGGCCAGTGCGCCCAGGCCGACCGCGGCGGTCGCGGCGACCGTGGTGGTGGTCGGGGCCGGAATCCGGGCCCACAGCGACACCGGGTTCGAGAAGGTGAGGACGGGCCAGCCGCGGGTGGCGGCCTCGCGCCGCAGCGCGCGGTCCGGGTTCACCGCCGTCGGGTGGCCGACCACCTCGAGCATCGGCAGATCGGTGCTGGAATCGGAGTAGGCGTAGCAGCGCGAGAGATCGTAATCGTATTGCGCGGCAAGCTTTTCGATGGCCTCGACCTTGCCCTTGCCGTAGCAGTAGAACTCGACTTCGCCCGCGTACTTGCCGTTTTCGATGACCATGCGGGTGGCGGCGAAATGATCCGCGCCCAGCGCGGCGGCGATCGGCGCGACCATCTCCTCCCCGGAGGCCGACACGATTATCACGTCGTGCCCTCGAATCCGATGGTCCGCAATGAGATCCGCGGCCTCGGCGTAGATGAGCGGATCCACGATGTCGTGCAGGGTCTCGGCGACGATCGAGCGCACCTGGTCCACATCCCAGCCCGCGCACATCTTGGTGAGGTGCTCGCGCATCCGCTCCATCTGATCGTGGTCGGCGCCCTGGAGCAGGAACAGGAAGTGCGCGTAGCTGCTCTCCAGGACGGCGCGGCGGCTGAGCAGGCCCTGATCCAGGAACGGCTTGCTGAACACGAAGGCGCTCGACCGGGCGATCACCGTCTTGTCGAGATCGAAGAAGGCGGCGACTCGTCCGCGTTCGGCTGTCACGGGGTCCAGGATATGGTTCCGCGGCGCGTCGCGGGAATCTCGGTCGCGGTGGGCGGGTCTCGCGGTTCAACTGCGCTTTTCATACCGCGCGGCGGCGGTCGTGGCAGGCGTCACTTTCGGGGTGGGATTTGTCCGGGTTAGCCAGCTGGAAGCCGGGCCGTCAGGGCGGGAAAAAGACTCGCCGGGCGGACTTGCAATCCGGGCGGGGCTTGGGTGTAGTATCGCAATTACCTGGACATGGTCCAGGCGCGTTCAGCCCGACCCCCCGGGGCTGAACCCGACGGCCCCAGCCTCCTCCCCCCCCGGCTGGGGCCGTCCTCTATTTCCGGACAGTTCGGATTCCCTTCCGCTCATCGAGTTCTGCACAGGCCGCGTGTTATCCACACTCGCCGCAGCGGCGCTTTCGCGACATTGTCGTTCGGGCGACGCTGACCAGCATGAACTCCGATGCCGTCATCCCACCGGCGCTGTCGCTGGTCGCCGATCCCCGCCTGCGCGAGGAGATCCGCCGCATCGCCGCCGCGGCCGACCGCCCGCTCGACGAGCGGGAGCCGCCGCCGGGCCGCCACGCCTGGACCGCCGCGTCCGTGATCGTCCTCGACACCGCCGCCGCGCGTAGCTGTGCATCCGCCGGGCACCCGCGCCGTCCCGGAATCCTCCTGGTGACCGATGGTGAGGCGAGTTTGCTCGACTGGCAGGCCGCCACCGCCGCCGGCGCCGAACATGTCGTCGAATTGCCCGCCGAGGCCGACGCGCTGATCGCCGCCTTCGCCGCCCACGACGGCCGCCGTCCGGGCGACGGCGCGGTCCTCGCCGTCGCGGGCGCGGGCGCCGGATCCGGCGCCTCGGTGTTCGCCACGGCCGTAGCGCTCACCGCCGCAGGCCGTTTCCGCGACCGCACCCTGCTCGTCGACTGCGCACCCTACGGCGGCGGCCTCGATCTGCTGCTCGGCCTCGAGACCTCGCCTGGGCTCCGCTGGCCCGACCTCACCATCGAACACGGACGAGTGGCCGCACCGGCATTGCATGCGGCACTCCCGAATACTTCGGGACTGGCCGTGCTGTCCTGTGGAAGGCCAACTCTCGCAAGCAAATCCGAGGCAGCCGATGCGGGCGTTGGCGATTCTGCCACGGCCACTGAGGAAGTCGACCCCGCGGCTCCGGCCCTTGCGCCCGCCGCGGTCCGGGCCGTGATCGAGGGCGGTCGCGCCGCGGGTGATCTGGTGGTCGCCGATCTGTCGAGTGACCA
Organism: Nocardia sp. JMUB6875; assembly: GCF_041154655.1. Taxonomy (NCBI): domain Bacteria; kingdom Bacillati; phylum Actinomycetota; class Actinomycetes; order Mycobacteriales; family Nocardiaceae; genus Nocardia; species Nocardia sp. JMUB6875. The sequence continues at coordinate 13,056 of NZ_BAAFGR010000037.1, read as the reverse complement.
CGGGGCGTACACGGAGCAGGTGCTCGACAGCGCCGATCTGGTGGTGCTGGTGGCCCAGGCGCGGCTGCGGTCGATCGCGGCCGCCAAGAGTGCCGCCGCGTATCTGCGGGTGCGAAACCCGGACGTGCGGTTGATCGTTCGCGGCCCGGCCCCGGGCGGGCTGGCGCCGCGGGAGATTGCCACGGCGCTCGCGCTGCCGCTGCTGGCGGCGGTCCCGTCGCAGCCGGGTCTGACCGAGCGCCTGGAACGCGGGGCACTCACGGTCCGCCGCCGCGGTCCGTTGCGCACCGCCGCCGAAACCGCACTGACCGCCCTGTTCTCTGACTATTCGGCGCCTCGCCGCACTCCGGGCCGGTCGGGCGCCGCGTGGTGGCGAACGGCGCATACCGCGAACCTGACGGGGGTCTCGAAATGAAGGGGATACGGCCGGGTAGGCCCACCGTGCTCGGCGTCTGGCCCGGTGTGCGGCGCGCGTCCGGACGAATCGCCTACTGCCGCATTGCCGCTCCCGGTGGTGGGTGGCGGTGGTTCCTGATCGGCGTCGAGGTCCGCGATGAGTGAGCTGGTGACCGCGGAGCTGCTGGAGCGGGTGCGGGAACGGCTGGCGGAGGGATCGGTCGATCCGGAGCCCGCGCGGGTGGCCGCGGCGATCCGGGCCGAGGCGGGCGGGGTGCTGGCGGACGCGGATCTGTTGCGCGCCTTGCGATTGTTGCAGACCGAGATGACGGGTGCGGGCGTGCTGGAGTCGCTGCTGCACGATCCGGAGGTCGCCGATGTGCTGGTCTGCGGGCCGGATTCGGTGTGGGTGGACCGGGGTCGGGGCCTGCGGCGGACGCCGGTGCGGTTCCCGGACGAGGCGGCGGTGCGCAGGCTGGCGCAGCGGCTGGCCCTGGCCGCGGGGCGTCGGCTCGACGACGCGCAACCGTGGGTGGACGGGCGACTGGCGGGAACCGAAGCGGTGCTGGGTGATTCGTTCGGCGTGCGATTGCACGCGGTACTGTCGCCCATCGCGCACGGCGGCACCTGCCTGTCGCTGCGGGTACTTCGTCCCGCCACGCAGGGGCTGGACGCCTTGGCCGCCGCCGGTGCGGTGCCGCCCGACGCGAAAGTCCTGCTGGAGCGCATCATTCGGGCCCGGCTCGCGTTCCTGGTGGTCGGCGGAACCGGCGCAGGAAAAACTACGCTGCTGTCGGGACTTTTGGCCAAGGTCGATCCGGCCGAGCGCATCATCTGCGTCGAGGACGCCGCCGAACTCGCACCGCCGCATCCCCATGTGGTCCGGCTGGTCGCCCGGCCCGCCAATGTCGAGGGCGCGGGCGAGGTCACCGTGCGCGATCTGGTCCGCCAGGCCTTGCGCATGCGCCCGGATCGCGTTGTGGTGGGCGAGGTTCGAGGCGCCGAGGTGGTGGATCTGCTGACCGCGCTGAACACCGGCCACGACGGTGGGGCGGGCACCGTGCACGCGAATTCGCCGGGGGAGGTCCCGGCTCGTCTGGAGGCGCTCGCGGCCCTGGGCGGCATGCCCGCGGCCGCCCTGCACAGCCAGCTGGCGGCGGCGATCCAGGTGGTCCTGCACGTCCACCGGCATCCCGACGGTCGCCGCGTCCTCCGCGAGATCGGCATGGTCACCCCGGTCGATGGCCGAGTCCGCATAACGCCCGCGTGGACCGCCGACTCACGCCCGGCTCCCGCCGCGGCCGCCCTCATCGAACTGCTCGGCGAAAGGACACCCGATGATTCCCGCGAGTGAAGAAGCCAATTCGACACGGTGCCAACAGGAGTGCGCTGGCAGTAGCTCGACGTGCTGTAGCCCGTTCGGTGCGCGTGGTTCGCGTTTTCCGGGACTGCGGTTGGGCTGGCGTAGAGCCTGCATACGCCGCGATGCGGCCAATTCTGCTGGTATCACCGATGATTCGGATGCGGAGACGAACGGATGTCTCTGATGACATCGGATCTCGGTGCGCTGGCTCCAGCGCTCGCCTGCTACGCCTCGGCCATCTTGGTCATGCCCCTGCCCACCGCGCATCGGCGATTCCGAGGGCTGTTCCGGCGGGCGGAGTACGCGCGAAAGCTTGGTTCCAAGTGGATGATTCGCGCCACACCGCTGCTCGGAGCTCCGCTCGTGTTCCTGACCGGTCCCGGACCGGTGGTGGCGGCGGTGCTGGTGGCCGCCACGCTCGCCGCCCGGCGTCGGCGGGCGCGCCGGGAGCGGCTGCAGGCCGCCGACTCGGCGCAGCTGATCGAAGGCCTGGAGTCCGTGATCGGGGAACTTCGCATCGGCGCGCACCCCAGCGCGGCGGCTCAGGTGGCGGCTCAGGAGACCACCGGTGAGGTGGCGCGAGCCTTCGCGGTGAGCGCGGCGCGCAGCCGACTCGGTGGCTCGGGCGCCGAGGGCCTGCGGCGGCCGGGCGCGGCGGTGGCGGGGGAGCTGGCGCGGGTGGCGGCGGCCTGGCAGGTGGCGGAGCGGCACGGTCTCGCCCTGGCCGAGCTGCTGACCGCCGCGCGCCTGGATCTGCTCGGCCGCAAGCGGTTCCGCGATCGCACCCGCGCGGCCCTGGCGGGCGCCCGCGCCACCGCCGCGGTGCTGGCCCTGCTCCCGCTGCTCGGCATCGGACTCGGTGAGCTGATGGGCGCGTCCCCGCTGGACGTCCTCTTCCGGTCCGCGGCGGGAACGGTGCTGTTGCCCTTGGGATCCGCGCTGACCTGCGCGGGCCTGCTGTGGGCCGACGCCATCACGGACAAGGTGCTGCGATGACCGCATCGATCGCCGCGGCCCTGGCCGCCCTCGCCCTGCTCATGCTGCCAGGCCGCGTGGACGCGATGCGTCGACTGCGTCGGATGAACGAGTCGACGCCCGGCCTTCCGTCACCATCCAGCGCTGGGGCCGAAGCGGATCCGCTCGGTGTCGCGTCGGCCCTCGACCTGCTCGCCGCCTGTTTGCGAGCCGGACTGCCCACCGCCTCGGCGGCCGCGGCCGTCGCGATCGAGGCGCCCGAGCCGCTGGCCACCGCCTTGCGCCGTGCCTCGGATCTGCTGGGCCTGGGCGCCGATCCGGCCACGGCCTGGGAGCAGGCCACCGCCGGACAGACCGACGATTCGGTGACCGCCCTGGCCCGCATGGCCCGGCGCTCCGCGCGCTCGGGCGCCGGATTGGCCACGGCCGTGGCCGAATTGGCGGAACGCCGGCGCGGCGAGCTCGAGGACGCGGCCGCCGCGCGGGCCGAACGCGCGGGTGTGCTGATCGGCGGTCCGCTCGGCCTGTGCTTCCTGCCCGCCTTCCTGTGCCTGGGCATCGTCCCGGTGGTGATCGGCCTGGCGGGCCGGGTCCTGCGGGGCGGGCTGCTGTGAACACCACCGACGACTGTGCCGGCGCGGAATCGCCGCGCCGGAGCGAGGGAAGGAGCGACCGTGGCAACGACTGTCCGAAACCTGTTCTGGGGAGTGCGAACTCGCCTGCTGCGCGTGGTCACCGCCGAAAACGGCATGAGCACGGCGGAATACGCGATCGGGACGATCGCGGCGGCGGCCTTCGGGGCGGTGCTGTACACGGTGGTGACCGGGGACAGCATTGTGAACGCCCTGACGAACATCATCGACAAGGCGTTGAAGACTCCCGTCAAGTGACGTATGCCACACCACCTCTTCATGCCGAGGCGGGGATGGCGACCGTCGAGGCGGCCATCGCGCTGGCCGCGCTGGTCGCGGTGCTGGTGCTCGGGATCGGGGCGCTGCTGGCGGTATCGGCGCAGGTGCGCTGTGTCGATGCCGCCCGCGAGGCGGCCCGGCTGGCCGCTCGCGGCGATACCGCGGCGGCCGTCACCGTGGGCAGCCGGGCCGCGCCGCCCGGCGCGCGGGTTCAGCTCCGCACCGAGGGGGATCTGGTCGTGGCCGACGTGAGCGCCCGGGCCATCCTGCTACCGCTCACCCTGCACGCTGCGGCCGTGGCCGTCCGCGAGCCCGGGGAGCCCCGATGACGAGGTTCGTCCGAGATCGAGGGGACGGCGAGGCGGGTGCGGTGACGGTGACCGCGTGCCTGGCCTTGACCGGCCTGCTCGCCACCATGGTCCTGATCGCCCAGATAGGGGTCGCCGTGGCGGCTCGGCATCGGGTGCAGGCCGCCGCGGATCTGGGTGCGCTGGCCGCCGCGGGCGCCCTGGACGGCGGTACCGCGGCGGGTTGTCGCCGGGCCTCGGATATCGCGAACCGAATGGGCGTACGACTGGTGGAGTGCGAGGTGGCGGGATGGGACGTGACGGTGGCCGTCGAGGGGCGGATATCGCTGGGTCCATTGGGTCCGCGGGAGGTGCGCGCGGCGGCCCGGGCGGGCCCGGCGGAAGGGGACGCGCAAGCCATTACCTCGTACCGAGCGGTTGGTTAGAAATGCGATGGCGCGCGCCACATCGACCCTTGATCAATGTCGATATTCGATGAATAAGATCGGCGAATAGATTGGGTATCGATCGCTTTCCTATTCGTTCCCCGAGACTCATTCGAATGAATGCACAGGTAAATCAGGGAGCGACATTATCGAACGGAGCAACCCTCCAGTTAACAGGATCACATCCCTTTTTAATCACTCCGGGCCCTCGGCGTGTCGCGGACACCCCCGACCTCGCGGAGACCGCCCGATATCTACCAGTTGACGACGCCGACCGGTTGGTCGGATGGCGTTCCGATCTCGCTCCGGCGACGGCGGCGTCACGGTTCGGTGTGGCCGCCGTCACCTTCCCCGAGCTCGGCCAGCACGGCCCGCAGCAGGCGGGCCGCACCGGCCTTGTCCAGCGGGTTGTTGCCGTTCCCGCACTTGGGTGACTGCACGCACGACGGGCAGCCGGCCGTGCACCCGCAGGAGTCGATGGCCCCCAGCGTGGCCGTCAACCAGTGGCGGAGCCGGGAGAACGCGCGCTCGGCGAAGCCCGCCCCGCCCGGATGCCCGTCGTAGACGAAGACCGTGGGCAGCCCCGTATCCGGGTGTTCGGCCGTCGACACGCCGCCGATATCCCATCGATCGCAGGTCGCGACCAGCGGCAGCATGCCGATGGCGGCGTGTTCGGCCGCGTGCAGTGCGCCCGCGGCGTGCCGCGCGTCGATCCCGGCCCGGGCCAGCAGGTCAGGGGTGACGGTGTAGAACACGGCCCGGGTGGGCAGGGTCTGCGCGGGCAGGTCCAGCTCGATCATGTCCAGCACCTCACCGCTGGGCAGTCTGCGCAGGTAGCCGATGACCTGCCGGGTCACCCGCACCCAGGCCAAAGCCGTGGTGACCGAACCGAATCGGCGTTCCTCGGTCACCGCCTCGATCTCCAGCGAGGTCACCGCCCGGGCGCTGGTGCTCCACCCCGGCGTCTCGGCGTGCACCAGGGCCACGCCTTCCTCCAGGTCCAGCTCGTCGACCACATAGCTCTCGCCCTGATGCAGGTGTACCGCGCCCGGATGCAGGGTGGCCGGTGCGCGCCCGGCGTCGGTCGTGCCGAGCATGCGCCCGGACTCGCCGTCCACCACCGCGATCGCCGAGCCGATGCCGCCGCGCACGTCGACCGCGTCGTGCGGATGCGCGTCGGCGGTCACGAACCAGCGCGCGGTCCCGTCCCGGGCCACGCCCGCGCGTCGCCGGATCAGACCCTGTTCGGCCAGGTCGGACAGCAGATCCCAGGCCCGGAAGTCGTGCACCTCGGCATCGCTGAGCGGCTGTTCCAGGGCCGCGCACAGCAGGTGCGGCCCGAGCACGTACGGGTTGTGCGGGTCGGTGATGCTGGCCTCCAGCGGCCGCCCGAGCAGGGCCTCCGGATGGTGCACGAGGTAGGTGTCCAGCGGGTCGTCGCGCGCGATGAGCAGCACCAGTGAGCCCTGTGTGCGGCGCCCGGCGCGCCCGGCCTGCTGCCAGAACGAGGCCACCGTCCCCGGATATCCCGCCACCACAACGGCATCCAGCCCCGCGATGTCCACGCCCAGCTCGAGGGCGTTCGTGGTGGCCGCGCCCAGCAGCGAGCCCTCCGACAGCGCCGCCTCCAGCGCCCGCCGATCCTCGGCCAGATACCCGGCCCGATAGGCCGCGACACGCCCCGGGAGCTCGGCGTCCACATCCGCCAGCAGCCGTCGCGTATCCATCGCCACCAGCTCGGCCCCGCGCCGCGACCGCACGAAGGTCAGCGTGCGCGCCCCCTCGGTCACCAGATCCGCCATCACCGTGGCGGCCTCCGCTCCGGCCGAACGTCGCACGGCCGCACCGTTTTCCCCGGTCACGCCCCCGCCGAGGAGCGGCGGCTCCCACAGCGCCACGGTGCGCGACCCCTGCGGCGACCCGTCCTCGGTGACCGCGACACACGGTGCGCCGATCAGCTTCTCGGCCGTCGCGGCCGGATCCGCCGCGGTCGCCGAGCACAGCACGAACACCGGATCCGCCCCGTACCGCGCGGCGAGTCGCCGTAGTCGGCGCAGCACCAGCGCCACGTGGGACCCGAAAACGCCCCGGTATATATGGCATTCGTCGACCACGACGTACTTCAGCTGCCGGAACAACCGCGCCCAGCGCTGATGTCCGCGCAGCATTCCCACATGCAGCATGTCCGGATTCGTGAACACCCACCGCGAATGCGCCCGCACCCACTGCCGGACCTCGGCGGGCGTATCGCCGTCGTAGGGCGCCGGATGCACGTTCCGCAAGGGATCTTCGCTGGTCAGCTCGTTGATCATGCGTAGCTGATCGGCCCCGAGCGCCTTGGTCGGCGATAGATACAGCGCGGTAGCGCGCGGATCCTCCTGCAGCGCGGTCAGCACCGGTAGCTGATACGCCAGCGATTTCCCGGACGCCGTCCCGGTCGACACCACCACGTGCCGACCCGCCGCGGCCAGGTCGGCGGCCCGGGTCTGATGGCTCCACGGCTCCGCGACGCCGGTAGCCTGAACTGCGGCGATGACATCCGGAGATGTCCATTCGGGCCATTTCGTGATCTGGGCCGCACGCGGCGGTAGCTCGGTCACATGGGTGAGGCGGGAGTCACCGGAATGCTGGCCGTTCAGGACACGATTCAGCAACGATCTCCCATAGCTGATGTCGCCGTTGTCTCCGCTGGATCGCGGCTGATCTTCACCATTCATCGAAGCGTCACCGCGACACGCCGAACGGGTGCGAAACGTGTGTGCGCCCGCTGCCCTACCTGCCATTTCACTGCAGAGTAGCGACCCGCCTCACAGCCTGTTTGCCAGATGCTCGCTCTGTTATCCGGAAGCAAACCAACTTCAAGTACGGATTTGGGCATTATGCCCCTCACCTGCGCATTCGCAAGATCAACTTTTTTGCAAATTGTGGGTAACTCGGCTGTTGAATTGCCGGAAGACATGGTTCACTGGTTCCTGGTCGCAAGCTTCTGTGTTCGAGGGAACGGATCGAAAGTCCAAACCATCAGCAGGATCGATGTTGCGAACGGTGTACTAGGTGCTTTCCTGCAGGGGGAACAGAGTACAGCGGTCTCAACGGACCCGGTGGACGAACCTCGTTGTCTACCGTTCCGGTATGGAAAGAGAAGGAACAGAATGGCACAGGGAACTGTGAAGTGGTTCAACGCGGAGAAGGGGTTCGGCTTCATCGCGCCCGAGGACGGCTCCGCTGACGTCTTCGTCCACTACTCCGAGATCCAGGGGACGGGCTTCCGCACCCTCGAGGAGAACCAGAAGGTCGAGTTCGAGGTTGGCCAGGGCACCAAGGGCCCGCAGGCCACCGGTGTTCGGGCGCTCTGAGCGAGCCCTCCCGAAGGTATCCGTCCCCCATCGCCCCCTGGCGGTGGGGGACGACCCATATCTGGACCCATTACACTCGATCACGATCAGGGGCTACATCGTCGCCGTGCACCAGCCACGGCCTTTGAACACGGTATAAACGTTGCTGGCAGCGATATCGGACATCGCAGCCGCTTGCCCCAGCCGCGTATGGCGCGTACACCAGCCGACGCGGATCGAGACGAAAGGTGTGTTCGCCGGTGGCAACACGAGACCGCGGTGCAGCGCCGAACTCCCAGGCAGCGCCCGACCAGGGCCGTTCCCTGCGTCGTCTCGTGATTGTCGAGTCGCCGACGAAGGCCAAGAAGATCGCCCCCTACCTGGGCCGCGGCTATGTCGTGGAGGCCTCGGTCGGTCACATCCGGGACCTGCCGCGCGGTGCGGCGGACGTGCCCGCCAAATACAAGGGACAGCAGTGGGCCCGGCTCGGCGTGGACGTCGATCACGACTTCGAGCCCATCTATGTGGTCAGCCCCGAGAAGAAGGGGAAGGTCAGCGAGCTGAAGAGCCTGCTGGCCGACGCCGACGAGCTCTACCTCGCCACCGACCCCGACCGCGAGGGCGAGGCCATCGCCTGGCATCTGCTCGAGACGCTCAAGCCCAAGGTGCCGGTGCGGCGCATGGTGTTCCACGAGATCACCGAGCCGGCCATTCAGGCCGCCGCCGCCGACACCCGGGAACTGGATCAGGATCTGGTCGACGCGCAGGAGACGCGGCGCATCCTGGACCGGCTCTACGGCTACGAAGTGTCGCCGGTGCTGTGGAAGAAGGTCATGCCGCGCCTGTCGGCGGGCCGTGTGCAGTCGGTGGCGACGCGCGTCATCGTGCAGCGGGAGCGCGAGCGCATGGCGTTCCGGTCCGCGGAGTACTGGGACATCGCGGCCAAGCTGGACGCGGGCGGCGACGAAAGCGGCGGGAATCCGCGGGTCTTCGGCGCGCGGCTGGTCAGTGTGCAGGGTTCGCGAGTGGCGACCGGTCGCGATTTCGGGTCCGACGGGCAGCTCAAGTCGCAGGGTGTCGTCGTGCTCGACGCCGGATACGCGCAGCGGCTGGCCGAGGGCCTGCACGGGGCGGACCTCACGGTCACCTCGGTGGAATCCAAGCCGTACACGCGAAAGCCGTACGCGCCGTTCATGACTTCGACGCTGCAGCAGGAGGCCGCGCGCAAGCTGCGCTTCACCTCCGAGCGCACCATGCGGGTGGCGCAGCGGTTGTACGAGAACGGCTACATCACTTATATGCGTACCGACTCGACGACCCTGTCGGAGTCGGCGATTCAGGCGGCGCGGGCGCAGGCCACGCAGCTGTACGGCGCGGAGTACGTGAGCCCGACGCCGCGGCAGTACACCCGCAAGGTCAAGAACGCGCAGGAGGCGCACGAGGCGATTCGCCCCGCGGGCGACACCTTCGCCACGCCGGGGCAGTTGCACAACAAGCTCGACGGTGACGAATTCCGGCTGTACGAGCTGATCTGGCAGCGCACGGTGGCCTCGCAGATGCAGGACGCGCGCGGCACCACGCTGACTGTGCGCATCACCGGTACCGCGAATTCCGGTGAGGAGTGCGTGTTTTCGGCGTCGGGCCGGACCATCACCTTCGCGGGCTTCCTCAAGGCGTATGTGGAGAGTGTCGACGAGGAGGCGGGCGGCCAGTCCGATGACGCCGAATCGCGGCTGCCGGCGCTGACCGAGGGCCAGGGTGTCACGGCCATCGAGCTGGCGCCGGACGGGCACACCACCAATCCGCCCGCGCGATTCACCGAAGCCTCGCTCATCAAGACGTTGGAAGACCTCGGCATCGGCCGTCCTTCGACGTACTCTTCGATCATCAAGACGATTCTCGACCGCGGCTACGTGTACAAGCGCGGTAGCGCGCTGGTGCCGTCGTGGGTGGCGTTCGCGGTGATCGGGCTGCTGGAGGAGCATTTCGGTCGGCTGGTGGACTTCGACTTCACCGCGGCCATGGAGGATGACCTCGACGCCATCGCCGGTGGGCGCGAGCAGCGCGGAAACTGGTTGTCCTCCTTCTATTTCGGCGGCGATCACGGTGCGCAGGGCTCGGTGGCGCGCTCGGGCGGCCTGAAAAAGATGGTGGGCGAACGGCTCGACGATATCGACGCGCGAGAAGTCAACTCCATCAAGCTGTTCAGCGATGATGAGGGCCGCGATGTGGTGGTCCGGGTCGGCAAGTTCGGGCCGTACCTGGAGCGCATGGTCGTCAATCCCGATGACCCGGACGGGAATCCGGTGTCGCAGCGGGCGAACCTGCCCGATGATCTGCCGCCGGACGAGCTGACCCCGGAGGTCGCCGAGAAGCTGTTCTCGACGCCGCAGGAGGGACGCTCGCTGGGTGTCGATCCGGTGTCCGGGCACGAAATCGTCGCCAAGGAAGGGCGTTTCGGGCCGTACGTCACCGAGGTGCTGCCGGAACCGGCCGAGGATATCGACACCGGCGCGAAGAAGACCACGAAGAAGGCGGCCGACAAGCCCAAGCCGCGCACCGGCTCGCTGTTCAAGTCCATGAGCGTGGAGTCGGTGACCCTGGACGAGGCGCTCAAGCTGCTGTCGCTGCCGCGCGTGGTCGGCGTGGACCCGACCTCCGGGGACGAGATCACCGCGCAGAACGGGCGATACGGGCCGTACCTCAAGAAGGGCACCGACTCGCGGTCGTTGACCGGCGAGGATCAGATCTTCTCGGTGACGCTCGAGGAGGCGCTCAAGATCTACGCCGAGCCCAAGCGGCGCGGCGGGCAGTCGGCCAGTGCGCCGCCGCTGCGCGAACTGGGTGTGGACCCGGTGTCGGAGAAGCCGATGGTGATCAAGGACGGGCGGTTCGGCCCGTATGTCACCGACGGTGAGACCAATGCCAGCCTGCGCAAGGGCGATGAGGTCGAGTCCATCACCGACGCGCGGGCCTCGGAGCTGCTGGCCGATCGGCGGGCGCGCGGGCCGGTGAAGAAGGCCGCGAAGAAGACCGCCAAGAAGGCGGCGGCGAAGAAGACCGCCGCCAAGAAGACGGCGGTGGCCAAGACCGTGGTGAAGAAGGCGGCCGCGAAGAAGGCGGCGGCCAAGACGGCCGACGGGGTGACGACCAAGAAGGCCGCAGCCGCGAAGAAGGCGCCGGCGAAGAAGACCACGGCTGCCGCGCAGTCCTGAGTGACGCTCATCGAGATGCTCCCGTTCCGGCGGGAGCATCTCGCATTTCAGCCGCTGTTTCCTGTCGGTGCCCTGCCGTAGCGTGAGCCCGGTAACACGCACCAGCGGAAGGACATTCGATGACCGTCGACCATGAGCGTGAAGAACTGATCAAGATCCTGGACAGCCAGCGGGAGCTGTTCCGGATCACCGTCCGCGGCATCGACGACGAGCAGGCGCGGCAGCGCACCACGGTCAGTGAACTCACCCTCGGCGGTCTGCTCAGCCATCTGGTGAATGTGGAGAAGCACTGGACCACCATCCTGGTCGAACGCGATCCGAACTCCGAATTCGATGTCTCCCGAATGGATTCCGAGTACCGGCTGGATCCCGATCAGACGGTCGCCGGGCTGCTCGCCGAATGGGAGGTCGTCGCCGAGCACACCGCGAAGCTGGTCCGGGAGCTACCCAATCTCGAGGATTCGGTGCCGACGCCGACCGCGCCGTGGGCGCCGGAGCGGGTGTATCTGACCGCCCGCTACATCGTGCTGCACATCCTGCGGGAGATCGCGCATCACTCCGGGCACGCCGACATCATCCGGGAAGCCCTGGACGGGGCCAACACCACGTATCAGCGCGCCAACTGAGGGCAGCGCGTCCGCTGACCGTCGGCCTGGCTGTCGGGGGTGGCGGCTAAGGTTGTGCGCGTGGCAGGTGTCTTCGATCGGCTGGTCGGCCAGGGTGCGGTGGAATCCGATCTCACCGCCGCCGCGGTCGCGGCGCGGGGTGGGGCCGGGTCCTCGTCGGCGATGACGCATTCGTGGTTGTTCACCGGGCCGCCCGGATCGGGGCGGTCGGTGGCGGCCCTGTGTTTCGCGGCGGCGCTGCAGTGCACCGATGAGGGGACGCCCGGGTGCGGGCGCTGCCACGCGTGCACCACCACCATGGCCGGGACCCACGGCGATGTGCGGCGCGTGGTGCCGGAGGGCCTGAGCATCGGCACCAAGGAGATGCGCGAGATCGTGCAGGTGGCCTCGCGGCGGCCGAGCACCGGGCGCTGGCAGGTCGTGGTGGTCGAGGATGCCGACCGGTTGACCGAGGCGGCGGGCAATGTGCTGCTCAAGGTGGTCGAGGAGCCGCCGGAGCGCACCGTGTTCCTGCTCTGCGCGCCCTCGGTTGATCCCGAGGACATCTCGGTGACGCTCCGATCCCGGTGTCGCCATGTGCATTTGGCGACACCGTCGGTGGCCTCGATCGCGCAGGTGCTGCGCGAGCGGGACGGGCTGGACGAGAAAGTAGCGAACTGGGCGGCGTCGGTGAGCGGCGGGCATGTGGGCCGGGCCCGGCGGCTGGCCACCGACGATCAGGCCCGGGCCCGGCGCAAGCGCGCGCTGGCCCTGGTCACCGCGACCGCGCGGCCCGCGGCGGCCTACTCGGCGGCGGACGAGCTGGTGAAGTCGGCCGATGACGAGGCCAAGCAGGTCAGTGCCGAGCGGGACGAGAAGGAACGCGACGAGCTGGCCACCGCCCTGGGTGCGGGCGGCACCGGCAAGGGCACCGCCGGGGCCACCCGCGGTTCCGCCGGAGCACTCAAAGACCTGGAAAAGCGCCAGAAGTCGCGTGCCACCCGCACCGGCCGCGACGCCCTGGACCGGGCCCTGATCGACGTCGCGGGCATGTACCGCGACGCCCTCGCCGTCCGCTTCGGCGCCGCCAAGCCCGACTCCTCCTCCGGCGTCGTCCTCACCCACCCCGATATGGCCGACCAGATCCGCGAACTCGCGACCGACGTCCGCCCCGAGGGCCTACTCCTCTCCATCCAGGCCGTCCTCGACTGCCGCACCGCCCTCGAAACCAATGTGAAGCCCCGCTTCGCCCTCGCCGCCATGGCCGCCGCCCTCATAGCCGCCCGCTCGGCCTGATCCCGGCATACCCCCCGTGACCCCGACCACCCGTTTTCGTGATCCGGCGGCGAGACGATAGACTCTGGGCGCCGGAAGGCACGCCGCCTTAGCTCAGTCGGTAGAGCGCTTCACTCGTAATGAAAAGGTCGGGGGTTCGATTCCCCCAGGCGGCTCGGTAGAAGAGGTGAGGGCCCTGTGGGTCCTCACCTCTTCTCGTTGGGGCGACTTGTGTTCGGGGTGAGGGG